>NZ_WQQB01000017.1:0-161091 GCF_018785565.1 Blautia sp. MCC283
GTTCGACTTGCATGTGTTAAGCACGCCGCCAGCGTTCATCCTGAGCCAGGATCAAACTCTCTGATAAAATGTTTGATTCGTTTACTCAAGACAACCGTTTGGCTATCTCTCGTTTTTACTGCTTTTGGTTTGTCAAAACCGTTCTTTAAAATGTAAAGAAATTTTCGAGAATCGTATGTGTTTCACTGTTTAGTTATCAAGGTTTTTCGTTCTGTCTCTCAGACAGCTCGTTTATTTTATCTCATCTCAAATCATTTGTCAAGTACTTTTTCAACTTTTTTCAAATTCTTTTTTGATGAATTTCTGTCTCGCTGACAGCTTGTTTACTTTATCATGTTTGCAAGCGTTTGTCAACAAGTTTTTTTATTTTTTTGAAAAGTTTATTTTTTTCAAAAAAATAACGGAGAAGGAGGGATTTGAACCCTCGCGCCGCGTTAGCGACCTATACCCTTAGCAGGGGCACCTCTTCGGCCTCTTGAGTACTTCTCCAGACTCCGAACTCATAATTTCTTATTAAATTGGAGTGCATTTCTTCTGTGTTTTCATCCGAAACGCAGGTTTAATTATAGCGGAAGGCGATATGCTTTGTCAACACCTTTTTTTATTTTTTTACATTAATTTTATTGTATTGCGATAGATGGGGGATAACAACGGGTATATACTGTTGTTTATTGCCTTATTGCATATGGCTACGCGGGTCGCATTGTAATGCGGGAATACGCAGGGGGAAGGCCATCTCAGAGTTCCGTAAGCCCGAAGGCCCTCCCCCTGCACCCCCCACCCTCTTGGGCACGGAAACCAGTGTTACATCTTCGATGTGTAACACAGTTGACTCTTGTCTGTATTCTTCGGTATTCAGGATGTAGCTCTTTGCCGATCCAATCTTCTGTATGCTACGATATTCAAAATGGTTCTCTTTGCCGATCTGGTTTTCTACATGCCACTCTCTCAAAATGCTTCCCTTCACCAATTTAATCTATATACTCCCCACAACCAGGACAGGGCGCCACAGCGCCCGCTTCCGTCCCTCTGCAGGCTTGTTTTCTCCTTTCCGGTCTGAATGCACAGCCGAGGCTCAGGATACTGGCTGGCTCTGCTTCTACAGGAGGGGTGCGCTTCTTAGATGGCGGGAATCTGCGTTGTTTTTCAAAAGTTCGCTGTTTGAGCGAAGCGAGTTCGGACTTTTGGAAAACGGTTTTAGCAGATTTTCGGCATCTTAGAAGCCAGCCCCCGACGAAGCCGCAGACCGGACAGTATCCTGAGCCTCGGCGTCCCTTCAGCCACCAAACCGTCCAATCACCAACAACCTCCCGCAGAAGCCCACCCTCCCAGCCATCCAGCGCAGCGCTGATGGCTCAACAACCTTCAAATTCAACAAAAAAGAGACTGCACACCCATGCAGCCTCTTAATGTTATTGATACAGTTTTTCGTTAGATCATCCAGAAATTATCCGTGCAGACAATCTTCCTGTAAGTCTCAAACTTAAACCACTTATTATGAAACTCCGACTTATTATCAGCCGCCTTAAACTCCTTCAGGAACTGCTGATAATCATCATTACTGCGGATCTCCAGGGCAAAACCTCTCTCGTCCACAACAGGAAGCCCCATAAAGGCATACTTATCCAGCGGAATAATATCCAGCACCTTCTTATCACGAATAAGAACAGCTGCATTGTCCTCCAGGGATACAATATCAAAATAACCCGGATACTCGAAGCTATCACCTTCTGTAGGTACAGCATCCCCTACATGATAAGTCTTAACCTCTTTATCCGCCTTAGAAAGCAGCGCATTCTCAAGGTTAAAATAAAACTCCTCAAAAACATAACCGCCAACCTTCACATCATCCTTCTGGAAATAAGGCTTCTCACCCTCAGTATCAACAGACTCCACAACACCACACGCAGAAGTCATATGACTCACACGATCGATCAGGATCAGCTCACCAAGAGTCTTATTCTTCTTAAACTCATCCAGCACAACCTTATCAGAAAGACCGATCTTACACAAAGCGATCTCATTCTTCTCAATGGTATCTGCATGAAGCTGCTCTCCGGTATTTACATCCGTCTTAAACTCAATACTCTTAACCACACCTGCGATCTTCTTGGTACCAAGCTTCACAAGATATTCCTTGCCCACTTCAAGTCTGGAATCATCCATCCAGAGAAGAGTAGCCTCGAAACCTTTTGCCACAGGAATCTCATTATTATTGGTAAGAACACAGCCACGGCTGACATCCACCTCTTTATCCAGCTGAATGGTAACAGCCTGGCCTGCAACAGCCTCCTCACGGTTGTCGCTGCCCACCAGGATCGTCTTAACAGCCGCTGTCTCGTTGCTTGGAAGCGTAGTGATGGTATCGCCTACATGAACCCGGCCACTCTCGATCTGGCCCTGGAAACCACGGAATTCATGGTTTGGACGGGAAACACGCTGAACAGGCATATAAAACTCGCTGACATTCTCAGCCTCGGAAACATCCACAGTCTCAAGATGATCCAGAAGCGCTTTTCCTGTATACCACGGCATATTCGGAGACTTCTTCGTAACGTTATCACCCTCTGTAGCACTGACAGGAATGATTACAACATCCTGAAGACCCAGAGTCTTTGAAAGCTCATTGATATCCTTCACGATCTCGTTAAAACGGCTCTCACTGTAATCAACAAGATCCATCTTATTAACAGCAAATACGAAATGATGGATACCCATCAGAGCGCAGATACGCGCATGACGTCTTGTCTGCACCAGAACACCCTGTTTTGCATCCACAAGAATAATGGAAAGCTGGGCAAAAGAAGCACCAACTGCCATGTTTCTTGTATACTCTTCATGACCAGGAGTATCCGCAACAATAAAACTTCTCTTATCCGTTGTAAAATAACGGTAAGCAACATCAATAGTGATGCCCTGCTCACGCTCAGCCATCAGACCATCCAGAAGAAGAGAATAATCAATGGCACCGCCTCTGGAACCTACCTTGCTGTCCAGAAGAAGGGCTTTTTCCTGGTCTGCATATAAAAGCTTGGAATCATAAAGAATATGGCCGATCAGTGTAGACTTTCCATCATCCACACTTCCGCAAGTGATAAATTTCAGTAATCCGCTCATCCTAGAAGTACCCCTCTCTCTTTCTTTTTTCCATGCTGGCAGCTCCGCCGTCAGAATCGATAACACGTGTAGTTCTCTCAGATTCCACAGAGCTTAAAGTCTCGTCAATGATCTCGTCCAGTGTCTCCGCGTCAGACTCGATACCACCTGTCAGAGGATAGCATCCAAGAGTACGGAAACGAACTTTTTTCATCTGCGGCTCCTCACCCGGGTTCAGACGCATTCTGTCGTCATCCACCATAATGATGTTGCCGTCTCTGTATACAACCGGACGCTCTTTTGCAAAATACAGCGGAACGATCGGGATATTTTCTCTCTTAATATACTGCCAGATATCCGTCTCAGTCCAGTTGGAAATCGGGAAAACACGGATGCTTTCGCCTTTGTTGATCTCCGTATTATAAAGCTTCCACATTTCCGGACGCTGGTTCTTCGGATCCCAGGCCTGCTCTGCATTACGGAAGGAGAAGATACGCTCTTTTGCACGGCTTTTCTCCTCGTCACGACGACCGCCGCCAAAAGCAGCTGTGAAACCATATTTCTTAAGAGCCTGCTTCAGTGCTTGCGTTTTCATGATATCTGTGTATGCGGAGCCGCTGTCAAAAGGATTGATACCCTGCTTCACACCATCCTGATTAATGTACTCAAGCATTTCGATTCCCAGATCCTTCGCGGTTTTGTCACGGAACTCAATCATCTCTTTAAATTTCCAGGTTGTATTTACATGAAGAAACGGGAATGGCGGTTTCTCTGGGTAAAAAGCTTTCATCGCAAGATGAAGCATTACAGAACTGTCTTTTCCTATAGAATAAAGCATTACCGGCTTTTCGCACTCTGCTGCAACTTCACGGATGATGTAAATTGCCTCTGCTTCCAGCTCATCCAAATGTGATAATCCACTCATATCTGATCTCATCCTCCTGTTCCGGCCGCCAAAACCGGCAGCACCTGTTTTCTAGTATTTATTCGAATTTCGTCGATCCACATCGATCACGGATGTGGAACCGTCTGTTTTTGTAATGATCCAGTGAAGGATATCACCTTCGCTTTTTACATTCATGATACTTCCGTTACCACCGATATCCGCACCAAGGAAAAAGTCAATGGCACCGGCTTTACATTCCTTTACACAGGAAACACAGCCCCAGCAGTTTTTCGGATATTTCATCACGGCTTTTTTGTCTTCCATGACAATCAGGGTTCCCGGACATACTTCACTGCACTTTCTGCAGCCAACACATTTTTTCTGATCAATTCGTATGCTCATATGTGTCCTCCTTTACAATGTCACGGAAAATGATCTTGATCTCGCCGTTTTCCAGTTTCGAATTTACATATTTATAAAATTTCTCATCGGTTTCCGGATGATCCAGATTTTCGTTGAAAGAATGCCATCTGGTCTCTTTTCGGTTTTTCAGATGAGCGATCAGTGAACGGCACACAATGAGACGCTCACGAAGTTCGTATGCAAACATCAGCTCATGCATATCTGCTGCCGCTGTTTTTTCGGCAAGGGCCTGAAGCTTGAGGATTTTTTCATCTGCAAGGTCAAGCTGTTTCTCATTGAACTGATAATTGGAAGCAATTCCTCCCGCATACTCATCCATGACTTTCTGCATGGCTTCCTCAAGCTCCTCAACGGAAAATGCCGGTGCATCCTCATTACGGAACTTTTCGTACTGAGAAAGGATTTTTTCTTCCTGAACTTTGATCTCCGCTTCTGTGGTAATATCCGCTTCTTTCAGAGATCCTGCGGAAAACTGTTTCACCATATCCAGTGCTGCAAGTTTTCCTTCTGCAAGTGCCCCTGTTACATATTTCTGGGGACATCCGCCTGCAACATCACCTGCTGCATAAAGACCTTTCACAGTAGTCTCACGGCCTGTGTTTACCCAGTAGCCGCTGGCTGTATGGCCGCCTACGATATAGGGCTCTGTTCCCTGGATCTCCACATCCTGCTCACTTGGGTTTTTTCCACTTTCGATCCATTTCAGAGTCTGGCTTGGTGCCATGTTCAGATAAGCTTTCAGAAGATCTTCATCCTGCTCTTTCGTGATCCCTGTAGTCTTCAGGTAACACGGGCCATGGCCAAGCTGATTTTCCCGGACTGTTCCGTAAACTCGCTCGCTTGTGGTCAGACCGTATTTTGTCTCGTAGATCTCGCCTGCCGCATTGATCTGTTTTGCGCCGACACCCTGTGCGATGGTTCCTGTAGGAGCGATGGTGTCCTTGCAGCGAAGAGCAATAAAACGCATCTCAAAAGATGTCATCTCCGCGCCTGCCAGGATTCCCATTGCGTATCCGGCACCTGTGTTAAATGGCGGATACCACATCTTATGTCTGGAAAATCCAGGATTGTTCGGTTTATAAAGTCCAGCCGCTCCGCCGGTTGCAACAAGAACTGCTTTTGCCCGGATAACGTAAGCGGTTTCTTCCATAATAGAAAAACCAACGGCTCCGTAAACCTGACCGTCTTTTACAAGAAGGTCTGTGATATTTACATAATTCAGAACATCTACATTCTCAGCTTCATGAACTGCATCCGCAAGAAGTGGTTTGAAATTCTCGCCGTTGATCTTGATGTTACGGTTTCCTCTGGCTACATAATCGCCATTTTCATCCTTCAGGATCACAAGTCCAAGTTTTTCCATTTTTGCGGTAACTTCGTTGAAGTTCTCCGCTGCTGTAAGAAGAAGGTCCTGTCTTACGATCCCGGCGGCATCTTTTGTGGCGTAATCTACATAGTCCTGAGGCTTGCGGCCTTTTACAATGTAGGCATTGATGGCGTTGACACCAGCTGCCAGACAGCCGCTTCGCTTGATATTTGCTTTTTCTGCGATCAGTACCCTGCCGGCTTTCTGTTCTGAGAGAACCAGCGCCGCATAGCAGCCTGCGGTACCTCCGCCTATGATCAGCACATCCGTTGTAATTTCTTTTGTGTTTAATCTGTTTTTCATACTCATCACTCTGTTATCTGAATCTCATGTACAGTTACATTTTTTTCTTTGTCTACACCGAAGGCCTTCAGCACCGGGTTTTCTGCATCCATAAGGGAGAGGATCAGATATTCGATGTTCGGGTCAAAAGCAAGTCGTTTGTCTTCTTCGGAAGGCCTTGACGGAGACTCCGGATGAGAATGAAAGTTTCCGATCATCTGATATCCGTTCTGACGGATATCTTTGATCGCGCTCAGCTGTTCTTTCGGATCCATGGAAAAGTGCTCGTTACTCTCGTCGATATTTGTCAGTAAATACACCTTCTCGATGGTTTTTACATCGCCCTCAATGGTCCCGCCCAGAAGGCCGCAGGACTCATTGGGAAGTCCCTTTCTGCAATGGTCTAATATTTTTTCGTAATCTTCTTTTTTTAATTTCAGCATTATCTTCGCAGCCTCCAATGGGTTTCTATACTTATTTATACTGCCTGCACCAGCAGACACTTTTGACTTCTATATGATCAGTGTTTCAGCTCGCACACAGCCTGCTCGTAATCGATCAGCTCTGTGATGGTCGGATTGTCGCCGCATACCGGGCAGTGATGGTTCTTCGGAAGTTTTACGGTACGGAATGTCATCTTCAGCGCATCGTAGGTAAGAAGTCTTCCTGTAAGAAGGTCACCCTGTCCGATGATGTACTTGATGGCTTCCATTGCCTGAAGGCTTCCGATCACGCCGCCCATGGCTCCGATAACACCAGCCTGCTTACAGGTCGGTACGGCATCCTTTGGTGGCGGGCTCTGGAATGCACATCTGTAGCATGGTCCCTGTCCCGGAACGTAAGTCATCAGCTGTCCCTGGAAACGGATGATACCTGCATGTGAAAACGGTTTCTCAGCCATTACACAGGCATCGTTGATAAGGAATTTTGCTGGAAAGTTGTCTGTTCCGTCAAGAATGAAATCGTAATCTTTGATCAGATCCATGATGTTGCTGGAATCTACAAAGGTATGATATGTATTTACGGTAACGTCCGGGTTGATGGCTTTCATAGTCTCAGCCGCAGACTCTACTTTCAGTTTGCCAACATCTGCAGTTGTGTGGATGACCTGTCTCTGAAGATTGGAAAGATCTACCTCATCTGCATCTACGATTCCGATTGTTCCCACACCTGCTGCTGCAAGGTAAAGGGCTGCCGGTGCTCCAAGTCCGCCGGCTCCGATGATAAGAACCTTGGCATTCAGAAGCTTTTTCTGGCCTTTTACTCCCACCTCTTTCAGGATGATGTGGCGGGAGTAACGCTCAAGCTGCTCATTTGTAAAAGCCATTATCTTGCGCCTCCTCCCATGTAGTACAGGAACTCAACAACATCACCGTCTTTTACAACTGTGTTCGGAACGTCTTCTTTGCTGATGAATTCATCGTTGATGGTTACGGTTACATACTCAGGACTTTCGATATCCTCTTTCTCAATAAGCTCTGTAAGTTTCAGTCCGTCTTCGTATTCTTTTTTATTTCCTGCAACTGTGATTGTCATTTCTCTGTTCTCCTATTCTTCAACTTTTCTTACGATCAGTGTATAAGTTCCATCTTCATTATCTTCAAGTTTCAGGATCTGATGTCCTTCTTCTTTTACGCTTCTCGGTACATTCTGTACTGGCTCGCCATCGTTCATTTTGATCGCCAGGATCTGTCCGTCGTCTAGCTCCTCAAGTGCTACTTTTGCTTTTACAAAAGTTACCGGGCAAACTACATCGGTAATATCTACTGTATCATCAATTTTAATATCAGCCATTGTATGCTCCTTTCAAAACTTCCTGAAGTTTTTCAGCGCCTACCCGGTCGATGGTAAATTTAAAACGCTCTCCCGGATTTGCATAGTCATCAAAGAACTGGATCGCTGCATCGGTCACTCTGAAAAGCTGTTCTTCAGAGGTGATCAGCGGAAGGAATTCCTGTCCCTTGCTGATGTGATTTCCAAACGTTCCGCCAAAGGAAACGATAAATGCTTCGTTTACATACCATGCATCTACAGGACAGGATTTTGCACATCTGCCGCAGTAGTTACATTTCTCTGTGTCGATCACCAGCTTGTCATCTTTAAAGGAGATGGCGTTTTCTCTGCAGGCTTTTTCACAGACACCGCAGTGGATACATGTATCTTCTTTCCAGCTGACCTGTGCTGCTCCTTTGATTCCTACATCGTTCTCCTCTGCTTTCAGACAGTTGTTCTGACATCCGGTAACACCGAATTTGAATTTATGAGGAAGCTCTCTTCCAAAATATCTCTCATTTAATTTCACCGCAATGTCATAGCTGTTGATGTTTCCGCTTGGACAGACTGCGTTACCCTGGCAGGCTGTAACTGTACGGACTCTCGGTCCGCAGACACCAGGTTTGCATCCGCCTTTCGCAAGATCATCTTTTACATCATCAATATCATCTAATTTAATGAACGGGATCTCAACTCCCTGTCTGGAAGTAAGATGTACATATCCGTCACCGTATTTCTCAGCTACTTCTGCAATCTTCTTAAGGTTTTCTGCGGTAAGCGTACCGCCTACACAGGCAAGACGAAGAGAAAAATTATTTTTCTGCTTCTGTCTCATGAAACCACCTTTTTTTAATGTAGCGTAATCTACTTTTGCCATAGCGAACTCTCCATTTCTCTGCTGGTGCAGCTATCGATTTTATCTGTTACTCTCTATCGCTTGTTTGAAATCTTCTTTTAAATCTTCAATGTCTTCAATTCCCACGCTGATCCGGATCAGGTCTTCGAACACTCCGGACTGCTGTTTCTCCTCATCGGAGATGTGTGCCGCGATGGTGGATTCCGGATGGATCACCAGTGTCTTCGTATCTCCGATGTTGGAGATGATCAGCGGGATCTTCAGGGAATTGATAATGGAAAAAGCTTTCTCCTTGCTTCCGGTTCTTACGGTTACGATAGCTCCGTAACCATTCCTGAACTGCTTTTTCGCAATTTCGTGATAAGGGCTCTCTTCCAGTCCCGGATAATTTACTTCAATGTCACCACCCAGGCTCTGTAAAAATCTGGCAAGTTCCAGTGCGTTGTCACACTGTCTCTGCATTCGAAGTCCCAGGGTTTCCAGTCCCAGATTATTAAGGAAAGCATTCTGCGGAGCAAGACACGCGCCAGTGTTCCGGAAAAGTCCGTTTCGAAGTTTGGCGATGTATGCAAATGGTCCGAATTTCCGGTATGGAGCAAGTCCCGGATATCGGTCAGGGTCCCATTTCAGGCCCTTACCACAGACAAGAATGCCGCTGATCGCATCGCTGCTTCCATTGATATACTTGGAAGAAGAATGAACCACGATGTCAGCTCCAAGCTTCAGTGGCTGGATCAGATACGGGGTTGCTACCGTATTGTCTACGATCAGTGGTACGTCATGCTTATGTGCCACTTCTGCAACCGCCTGGATATCGGTAACGTCCAACTTGGGGTTTCCGATAGTCTCCGCAAAAACAAGTCTCGTTTTCTCTGTGATCTCTGCCTCAAAAGCTTCCGGCTTATTCTCACTTACGTACTTTACGGAGATCCCGAAAGGCTTCAAATCATCAAACAGTTCCACAGTTCCGCCGTACAGTCCGCAGGCTGCCACGATCTCGTCTCCTGCCTGCAGAATGTTCAGAAACGCATTGGTCAGCGCCGCCATTCCGGAAGCACATGCTACACTGCCGATTCCATCCTCCAGCATAGTCACTCTTTTCTCAAAGGACTCTACCGTAGGATTGTTGATCCTTGTATAGGAGAAGCCCATTTTTTTATTGTCAAAAATTTTCTCCAGGTCTTCCGCGCTGTCATGTCGGAATGCGCTGCTCTGATAGATTGGAACCTGTGTTGCACCCTGCGGATATTTCTCATTGGTGCCGTGGAGCAGTCCTGTATTAAAGCCGTATTCGTTCATAGCCTCTTCCCTTTCTTTTGTTGACACTTATCTTAACCTAGTATTCATAGTATGTCAATAGGAAATATGGATTAATTGCATTTTTTTTGATACAAAAGAAAGGGCTGACATGGTACAATGAAATTATACTTATAGAATCTCAGATCCGGATCAGGCGGATATCTGCAATCCGCATTCGCTACATAACTCTGCATCGAATAACCGTTTCTAATTTTATCAGGAGGTGATCTCTATCCATATAAATCTGAAACTCCGAGATATTTTCCACTCATTATTCAGCCCCACCCTGGATTTCCGTGTCCGGCTGTTCAACATCCTCGCCTCCGGTGGCACCATTATCAGTCTGATCATGGCTTTTCTCAGTTTCGGGACCGGCTCCTGGGGAAATGTGCTGATCAACTTCGCACTGGTTGTCATATCCGGAGGACTTTTTCTTTATTCCTATTATAGTGGGAAATATCAGCGCTGTTACCTGATCACCATTGTCCTGATCTTTCTCATTGTTTTTCCGATCATGTTTTTTACCAGCGGCGGATATCATGGCGGCATGCCGGCATTCTTCGTGTTTGCCATTATCTTCACTGTGCTGATGCTGGAAAAATGGCGTGCTCTGATCGTTTCTCTTCTGGAGATTGTCCTATATATGGGACTGTGTCTGGTTGCGTACCATTTTCCGGACAGTGTGACTCCTTTTGCAACGGAAAAAGACCGGCTGGCAGATGTACTCCTGGCATTTGTCTCTGTAAGTATTGTCTGCGGCATTGTTCTCTATTTTCATCTGAAAGAATACAATCAGCAGCAGATCCTTCTTAAGGAACAGAACCAGCGGCTTCGTTCCCTTGACAATGCCAAGTCCACCTTCCTGACCACCGTTGCCCATGAGATCAAAAATCCTCTGAACTCCATCGCTCTCCACGCCCGTGACACCTCCGAGCTCCTTGAGGAAGATCCTCTGGATTTCTCTCTTATGCAGGAAAATCTCCGCACCATCGAACAATCAGTAATGCGGATTGACCGGATTGTGCTGGATCTTATGGATACCGTTTCCATTGAGCAGGGACGGCTTGCCCTTTCCCTTGTACCATCAGATCTGGGAGCACTTTTACATTCTGTGGAAAAAGATTTCAGCAGTCATCCAAGTCCCGGGAATAACCAGCTGGTCCTTACGATACAGCCCAACCTCCCGGAAATCTCTGCAGACCCGGAACGACTGATCCAGGTTGTCACCAATCTGATCTCCAATGCAGAGCGTCACACCCAAAACGGAACCATCACCATTTCTCTTACCGGCGAACCGGGCTGGCAGACCATCTGCGTCTCCGACACCGGAACCGGCATGTCAGAAGAAATGCGAAAAAACGCACTCAAGGGTTATGTTTCCGCTGATAAGGATTACTGGCGGCACGGCATAGGCCTCTATGTCTGTCATCAGATCATCACTGCCCATGGCGGTAAAATATGGATAGAAAGTGAAGAAGGCAAAGGTACCCGCGTGTTCTTTTCCCTTCCGGAGGAGGAATCTTAAATGACTGAAAACAAACCACACATCCTCATGGTCGAGGATGAAGAACAGATCCTGAATACAAACTGCCGGATGCTGCGGCGCCGCGGTTATGATGTCCGCACCGCACAGACAGCCGCTGAGGCTTATCATCAAATTGATGAAAATCTGCCGGATCTTCTGATCCTGGATATTATGCTTCCTGACGGAAACGGTCTGGATATCTGCCGCCGCTTCCGCGAAAAAACCATGAATCCGGTTCTTTTTCTCACCGGAAAAAGTGATATCCGGGATCGGGTAGAAGGACTTCAGCAGGGAGGCGACTATTATCTCACCAAACCTTATAATTTCGATGAATTTCTGGCCGTGATCCAGATGCTTCTGGAACGCCAGAAACGAATGGAAGAAAAAATAAAAGAAAAATTTCAGTCCTCCCGTCAGATCACCATCGGCAGCCTGCGGTTGGATCTTTCGGACGGCCATGCATATCTCAATAATGCCGACACAGGCCTTACCCGGACCGAATTCTCTCTGCTGCGTCTCCTTGCAGAAAACCAGGAGAAGATTTTTTCTGCAAAGGAGCTCTACGAAGCGGTATGGGGCAGCTGTGCAGGAACAGATACCAGCACGGTACGGCGGCATATCTTTAACCTCCGGACCAAGATCGGTGCCGAAGATACCGATGAATATGACATTGTCTCGGTTTATGGGAAGGGATATCTTTTTACCTGCCGGTAAATGTCTCTTTTTCTTCACATTTCCGGATATCAGGATCTGTCTGTTACAATATACTTAACAAACAGATCCTTTTTATTTTGTAAAAATTTATGATCCGTGGACAGTAACTGAATAACTGCTGCGCAATTTATCAGGAGGTGCCTATGCATAAAAAAATCTTAGTTCTTTTAACAGGCGCGATCGCTCTTTCCATATCTGCAGTCCCGGTCCTCGCTTCTGACCCTCCAACCGATGACGGTCAGTACATCTGGCAGGATGAAAACGGAGATTACTGGTACCGCAATGGTTCCGAGGATGAATATATCGGGGAAGGTAATTATGCCCCTGACCCGGATTCCGGTGAACTGATGGAAGGCAACGATGCCGGCTGGACCGAACAGGACGGTTATTTTGAGCCTCATTATTATTATGAGGACGGCAGTGTGTGGCTGGAAGATGCCACCGGAACCACATATATTGGCTCCAGAGATAAATATTATATTGATGACTACGGCAATCTTCAGGAATATTCCGATTCTGAAACTGATTCCTCCTCCGGAGATTCTTCAGAAGGATCCTCCGATACCAGTGGAAACTCCTCCTCGCAGGATTCCGATTCTTCATACCCAAATTCCTCTTCCGATACAAACGCAGAAGAATCCTCTGAATCGGAAAAGCGTGGCGAGCTTCATATGCGGGTTGGATTCCCTGCCGATGATACGATCAGAGAATCCATGCCCGAAAAAGAAGGTTATTTCGAACAGCGTTCCGTAAATGGCGGAAAAAGCACTGCCTTTGTTTTAAAAGTACCAAACTCCTCTCTGGAGGATTCTTCCCTGAAGGGTTTTCTGGCAGAATACTATCCGGTAAAGGGTGAGATCATCACCAAAAAGGATCTTACCTTTGAATCTTATCCTGCCACGAAATATCAATACTTAACCGAAGTCAACGAAGAAGAAAAAAATGTAGATGCTCTTGTATGCCAGACTGACGATTATACATTCGGACTTTTTGTCCTGACTCCGTCAGACACCTATGATAAGGCCGCCGAAAAGGAAGCCACAGAGCTGATCAAATCCATAGATTTCGTTTACGCAGAGCGTGTGGATATGGCCATGACAGATTACTTCCAGGTCCTCACTCCGGAGCGCTGGAAATATCTCTGCCATTATGAAACAACCGAAACCGAAAATGGTGGATATAAACTGACTTATTACAATGAGGATGTTCCTGTACTGACTCTGGAAGCCAGATATTACGATGGCGAAGACCAGCCTCTGGACAGTGTATGGCAGGGCTATCTCGGCCGTATCGAAACCGTCGACGGCAAAAAATACGATCTTCTGTCCACCATCAGCCAGTACTCCAAGGACGCCTCTGATGAATGGAAGGAAATGTATGACACTTATCTGGATGTCATAAACGGGATCCGTATAATGGACGGCTGTTCCCTGACCGAAGGAAGCCATGCCTGATCCCTTGTGATTCACATTGCCCCCTCTGCCGTTATTTTGCAGACCGGAAGATCCATAGCTGCATGTGATGTTGACAGCTGCTATATATCAGGTACAGATTTTCCAGTCGCAAAAGGCACATCATATTTACATAAAAGAAGCTGCAGACTCTGTTTTTTCACTGTTCTGCAGCTTCTTTGTGTTATTGTGTCCAACTATATCTTCTGCTGTCTATCCTTCGTAAATCTGATCAAAAATTCCTCCATCTGAGAAATGCGTTTCCTGTGCCTTTTTCCATCCACCGAAATCATCAATGGTAACAAGATTGATGTCCAGGTCAAACACATCGGAGTATTCCTTCAGAATATCCTGGTTTGACGGACGGTAATAATTATCACCGGCGATCCTCTGTGCTTCATCGGAATAGAGATAATTCAGATATTCCTCTGCCACATCTCTGGTGCCTCTTTTGTCTACGACTTTATCGACTACTGCTACAGATGGCTGTGCAAGGATGCTGATGCTTGGTGTTACGATCTCGTAGTCGTCCGGATAATCTTTTACGGAAAGATATGCTTCGTTTTCCCAGGCGATCAGTACATCTCCCTGTCCGTTTTCTACAAAAGAGGTTGTTGCACCTCTGGCACCGGTGTCCAGGACAAGTACGTTTTTGTAAAGATCTCCGATGAATTCTTTAATTTTATCCTCGTCTCCGTTATATTTATCTTTTGCATAGGCCCAGGCTGCCAGATAGTTCCATCTTGCTCCGCCGGAGGTTTTCGGGTTTGGTGTGATCACACCTACGTCTTTCTTTACCAGATCATCCCAGTCTTTGATGTTCTTGGGATTTCCTTTTCTTACAAGGAATACGATGGTTGAAGTATAGGGAGAACTGTCTTCCGGAAATTCATCTACCCATCCGTCATCGATAAGCCCTGCATCCTGGATCGCGTCCACATCATATTCCAGTGCCAGTGTTACCACATCTGCTTCCAGTCCGTTGGCAACTTCAAGTGCCTGTTTGCCGGAGCCTCCATGGGACTGCGTGATATCCACGTCCTGTCCAGTTTTTTCTTTCCAGTGTTCCTGGAATATCTTATTGTACTGTTCATAAAGTTCTCTGGTCGGATCGTAGGATACATTGGTGATGCTGACGCTGTCCGCCGCATATGTTGTCACACCTGTAAGGCTTCCGGTCGCTGCTACTGCTGCAAGAACTGCTACTGCTGATTTCCATTTTCTTTTCATAATACTTACCTCCTGTGTTTTGCCTCGTGTTTTGTTGTTGGGGCTATTATAAACATGAGTAAGTCCATATGAAAACTGTTAGATTAGAAACCGTTTTCAGCAGTTTTCAGAAACAGGGGTGTTTTTGCGGATTTCACAGGTTTTTATATCTGATTCCGGCCGATATTATGTTGTTTTTGTTGATTTTTGCATCGTATTTTATTGTTCCGGGAGTATATGTGAAAACGTCATCAGCCTTGTGAATCCAACAAATTCTCCCAGTACTCCCCTCTGTTTGACAAAAATCTTTCTGCATTTATTTTTCTGAAACAGTTATCCACACCCGCCCAGGAAAATCGTTCTTTCAGGCGAGTGGTTTTCCACATATTCCACAGAAGTTATCCCCTGTTGGCTGTGCAGTCATCTATGCACTTGTGTGACCTTATCTCTTTTTACAGATAGATGTAGTCGTTCATTACCGGCTGCAGACCGTGATCTTTCAGGGCATTGAATACTTCATCCACGGATCTTCCGTCTGAAATCTCAAACTGATCATCACCTTTATCTTCGATGTCTTCCACATGGCTTCCGATTCCTGTGCTGACACCTGCAGAAATCTTGGTTGCTGCGATATTTACCAGGTTGTCACGGACACGCTCGCACTCTCTGGTGGATACGGTGATACTTGCAAACGGCATAAACAGACGGTATGCACAGACTACCTGCAGAAGCTGTGGTTCATGGACATCCTTCGGATTAATCCGGTCATTGTTGATGATCGGGCGGAGTCTCGGGCAGGAAAAAGCAATCTCTGCGTGTGGATATTTTCTCTGCAGAAGGTATGCATGATATCCCGTCGCAAAAGCATCTTTACGGAAATCATCCAGTCCCAGAAGAGCTGCAAAGCCAACACCTCGCATGCCACCTTTCAGTGCACGCTCCTGTGTATTTAATCTGTATGGAAAAATCCTCTTATGGCCTGCCAGATGCAGGGTTTCGTATTTATCAGAATTATAGGTCTCCTGGAAAACAGTTACATAATCTGCACCGCATTTGTGAAGATATGCATACTCATCAGAATTCATCGGATACACTTCAAGACCTACCACCTTGAAATATTTCCGGGCAATCTCGCAGGCTTTTCCGATATATTCTACATTGGATTTGGATTTGCTTTCACCGGTAAGGATCAGGATTTCCTGAAGGCCGGTTTCTGCAATAGCTGCCATTTCCTTCTCAATCTCTTCCTCATTCAGCTGTGCACGGCGGATCTTGTTGTGGCAGTTAAATCCACAGTAAATACAGTAATTTTCGCAGTAGTTTGCAATGTAGATCGGTGTAAACATACAGACACTGTTTCCAAAATGTTTTCTTGTTTCGATCCGCGCTGCCTGTGCGATCTCTTCCAGAAGAGGCAGTGCTGCCGGTGAAAGCAGTGCCTGAAAATCTTCCGGTGTACGGTTGTCATGGGCCAGGGCTCTGCGTACATCTGCTTCTGTGTATTTGTCATAATCATATGCATTCATTGCGGAAATAACCTGATCCATCACATCAGACTCTTCCAGCTGTTCCATATCCGGAAGGTACTTCATGTGGTCGATACGATTCTTTTTCATGTCTTCCAGAATTTCTTCGTTTACGATACTCTCATTAAAATGGCCGTCCTGCTGACTGACCTGTACTGTTTCTGCCATTGTTGTTATGTCGCTCCTCTCGCACTTTTATTATCTCTAAACTATTTTATTCATGCAGAAATCCGGTCAGCGGTGAGGATGCACTTGCACCTCTCTCCAGAGTTCTTCCCATACCGGAAAGATATGCACTTCTTCCTGCCTCGATGGCTTTCTTAAAAGCCTCCGCCATAACACGGACGTCCCCTGCTGTTGCGATGGCTGTGTTTGCCATAACTGCCGCAGCACCCATTTCCATAGCCTCACATGCCTGTGATGGACGGCCAATCCCTGCGTCTACGATGATCGGAAGATCGATTTCGTCGATAAGGATCTGGATGAATTCTTTTGTGCAGATTCCTTTGTTAGAACCGATCGGAGAACCAAGCGGCATTACACAGGCAGCTCCTGCGTTTACCAGATCTCTGGCTGCATTCAGATCCGGATACATGTACGGCATGACAACAAAGCCTTCTTTTGCAAGGATCTCAGTTGCTTTGATGGTCTCATAGTTATCCGGGAGAAGATATTTGGAATCATGGATGACTTCGATCTTTACAAAATCTCCGCAGCCAAGCTCACGGGAAAGTCTTGCGATGCGGACTGCCTCCTGTGCGTTTCTGGCACCGGATGTATTCGGAAGAAGTGTAACGTCCTTCGGCACATAGTCCAGGATGTTGGCAAGTCCGCCTTCATTTGCACGGCGCAGAGCAAGTGTTACGATCTGTGTTCCTGCTTTTTCGATACATGCTTTTACAAGATCCAGGGAAAATTTTCCGGAACCAAGAATAAAACGGGAAGTAAACTCATGGCCTCCCAGGATCAGTTTGTCTTCATTTGTGTTTGCTGTTGTCATTTTTTATGTCCACCTTTCTTTTTATCTTCAATATACCTTTTATCTCAGCAGCTTCCGCCGCCCATAAACTGCAGAATCTCCACAACATCGCCGTCTTTCAGCACTGTTGTATCGTAAGTCTCTCTCTTGATGATCTCTTCATTCAGTTCAACTACTACCTGCACCGGAGCATAATTGCAGGCTTTCAGATATTCGGTTACTGTCACCGGATTTTCCAGTGTTCTTTTCTCGCCGTTTACTGTGATCATAAGCTCTCCTTTCCGAGAATAAAAAAAGAGTCCACAAAGAAATACACCCGCGGTGGTGCACCCCTTCATGAACTCAGTTCACTCTCAAAATTTCCTGTATTCCGTTGTAGATACCAGGGTTAAAAGCATCTGCTCTTAAGCCCTTCCTTGTAAATCCTGATCATAAATAAAAAGGGAGATACACCAAAGTATCTCCCGTAAATTCATCCTATACGTTCCTACGTTGGCATTATCCAAATCAGGTATAAGGGTCGAAGTTGAAGACTTCCTCTCAGCCTGCCATCACAAGCTCCCCTGTTATTTACAATGCTTAGTATAAGGCGAATTATGATTAATGTCAAGCCTGAAAGGCTTAAGCCACACGACATAACGGAATAGAAAACCCCGGAAGGCTCGCACACTTCCGGGGTTTTCGTTTTTGCCAATGTTTGAATTTCATCACATTTCTTAGCTACTATTATCTTATGCTTTCCACTCTGTTTTGTCAACCAGAGTATATTACAATTCCGGAACCACTGTAGTCCATAGATGATTTCCTATTTTCTGGAAATCCCCCTCCAGAGACATTACAGTTACTACTGCATCCTTGTCAGGAAACGCCAGACAGAACTGACCATAATTTCCATCGGATCGATAGGAACCGGCTTCCGGATTCATGACAAACTGATATCCATATCCAAAACCGGAATAAAGATTTCCCGGACTTCCTGCCGCTGAATTGTCTACCAGATTGGACGTTGCCCTCTTCATGTACGACTCTGGCACCAGCTGTTTTCCATTATAATTTCCCTTGTGAAGAATCATCTGTCCATACCGGGTAAACTCATCAATATTCACATAAAGTCCATTAGCCGCATGCACATGCCCTTTCGGACACAAAGTCCAGTCTGGATTTCCAATTCCAAGCGGCTCAAAAAAGCGATTTCTCAAATATTCCAGAAGATTAACTCCCGCACGTTTTTCAATCGCACAGCTGATCATATAAGTATTAAAATTGCTGTACAGCCATTCTGTTCCCGGTTTTTTTATCACTTTCGCATTCTCGAAGAAATATCGGATCCAGTCCGGAGTTGTGTAACGCTCCGGCCAGTCACAGAAAAACAGAGAGCTTTCCAAACCTGTAGTCATTGTCAGCATATTTTCCAGCGTTACATCCCCCAGATATCCTTCCGGATTCTCCGGTGCATACTCTGGAAAAATATCCACAATCTTCTCATCAAGTCGAATCAGCCCTTCATCAAGTGCGATTCCTGCCGCACAGGACACAACACCCTTGCAGGCAGACCAGGTATTCAGGCGGGTTTTCACCGGCATTCTTTTATATTCTGCCGTTAACTGTCCTTCACGCCATATCTGCGCATACATAACATTGAGATTTTCTTTTAAAGTTTTGATAGCAAATTCATTGATCAGGTTCTGGTCTTTATTCATAAACATTAATCCTCCCACACACTTGTTTCCATCTTTACATCAGGACTTACACTTCTAAACCATCCGTAAGCCATGCATACTACAATGGCTATCAGACTGATGATTACTACCGGAAGTTTCAGGCTTCTGCAAGAATTGATAAAAATGCAGATATATGCAAACAGGCTCAAACAGCAGAGGAAATAATATTTTCCGTTAGAAATATGCATTGGTGATTTTTCCCATGCTTCTGCATGTTTTTTCGGAAGCTGGAAATAAGCATAAATCTGCAGAAATGCCAGTGCTGATGCCAGAAGCATAATATTATTTACAACATCACTGATAGAAAAGTCCAGTAACACAGGTAATATTCCCATAAGATAAGTAAATGTCATCAGTTTCCAGTAAGCCCCTCTTCTGTTCTGAGCTGCCCATGATTTCGGAAGCCATCCATCTTTACAGGACTGTGCAACCGGAATACAGTTATTGGAAATTGTTGAATTAATGGATGAAGACAGTGCAAGTACCGGACCACCAATCATAAATACTGTGAAAAGTGCCGGATTTAAAATATTTTTTGCAACCAGGGTAAGCGGCTGTCCGGCTACCTGATCCAGAGGAAGCACACCACTTGCTACAATTGCAACACCGCCATATACAACCATCAGTGTCGGAATACAGTACAGAAGTGCCTTTGGAATATCTTTATGTGCTTCTTTTGCCTGTTTACCATAATTCATAATGCAGGAATATCCGTTTGTTGAATATACATACAGCATGATTGCGGAAAAGAATCCGGATGGACCATTGGAGAAAAAGTCTGGTGCTGTAAACTCAAACACCGGATTTTTCAGCTGGAGGCATCCCAGAACAATAAACAGACCAAGTGCAACAAACAGCAGGGTAACCAGAATTTTCTGTACCTTCGCCATTACATCCACACCACACAGATTGATGGCAAAGAACACACTCAGGGCTGCAATTCCAAACCATTTCGCATTGATCTGCGGCCACAGGGAATTTGCATACATACCAATTGCCACACCATAAGTCGCCAGATTGATCGTCTGTGGCAAAAATCCTACTGCATACATACCGGCAACTCGTTTGCCGGCCATATCTCCTACCAGAGAATAAAATCCTCCTCCAAGTTTCAGTGTAGATGTGATCCATGGAATTGGTGCAATCATCATAAATCCCCAGATACATGCAGCTACATATGCCAGCCATGCTGACTGACCAGTCAAAAGAATTGCCGGTCCGATCAGTGTCAGAACACCCGATCCAATCGCCTGTCCTACACCGATTGTATAAAGATCACTTCGTTTCAGGTAACCTGTTTTTTCTTTTATTTCCTTTACTGTTGACGACATAAAAGCCCCCCTTTTTTATTGGCTCTAATATTAATAGTGCAATTAATTCTTTTTCTGACGTCATATGAATTATTTAATGCTATATTAACATCTAGGTTTCAAGATTTCTATTGACAATATTATTAAAAATACACACTTTAATTTGTGCATTATTTACATCTTTTTTTATATCAAGAAGAATTTTTTACTTCATTATATTGTAATCAAACTTTACACCTGTTATAATTTATTATACTAATCGTACAATACAGGAGGTTTTCATGAAAATAGAACAGTTGATCCGTGAAAAAGTATCTTTCCTTTCTGCCGGTCAGAAGAAAGTCGCCGAATATATATTACAACACCTTGATTCATTCAGTTATTCCACCCTTGCGAAACTCAGCAAGGAAATTTCCGTAAGCGAAACCACTATCATACGCCTCGCTTATTCTCTGGGATTTGAAAGTTTTTCTGAAATGCAGCGTACTGTACAGAATGATATTCTTTCCATTCCCACAGCTACAGCAGATGACACACTGGACAATGGGAATTTCTATCAGAACATCATTGCAAAAGAACTCCATTCCATGGAAAACTGGGCTTCACACCTGAGTCAGGATGATATGGATCAGATTGTTACCTATCTGACCAATGCGAAGAAACGTCTGATTGTAGGCGCCCGTTCCTCTTACAGTGCAGCACTCTGGATGGGAACCTTGCTGAATCAGCTTCTTGGAAATACCAAGGTGGTTCATGAATTTTATGATCCCCATTTTGAATATCTCACGGAAGCTTCTGAAGATACTGTTGTTCTTCTGCTCTCTTTTGCCCGCTATACCAAATGGTCACTGAAATACGCACAGGTTGCCAAAAACCATGGTGCAAAGATCCTTGCCATCACAGACAGTATTTCATCACCGGCATGGTCTCTGGCAGATCATGCGGTCATTACAGAGATCAATCTCAATGAAATGGGATTTAACTCCTTTTCCTGTCTCTATTGTCTTTTTGACAGCATTGTTGCAAAAATCCGAAAAAGCAAGTGCAAGTCCATCAGTACACGCCTTCATGACCTGGAAGAACTTTACTCAGACTTTGATCTTTTTTACGAATAATAATTACAGGGGGGATTATCATGCAGGAAATTTTAGATATTTTTCTTGAAAAATCTAAACATCATCATTCCAATATTATCTATGCCCAGATATATAAAAACGATGTTTTAAAAGAAGAATTCAGGCTTTTTCCGGTAAAAACCCGATTAAATATATGGTCTATCAGCAAGCCTTTTGTTGCCATGGCTGCTGGTATCGCAGAACGCGAAGGACTGATCACTCTTGATGAATATATTTATCCCTGGTTTGAAAAATATTTCCCATCTGATCCTTCCGAAAATCTTTACAAAATAAAGATCCGTGATCTGCTTACGATGTCATCCGGTCAGAAAGATCCTCTCTTTTTCTGCGACGGTCCGGAACGATACAGAGAAAAAGACTGGGTAAGATATTTTTTCCAGAATGATTCTTTTCCCTATACACCAGGTACCCATTTCGTGTACAGCAATTTCTGTTCCTATATTTTGTCTGTTCTTCTGGAAGAAAAATCCGGAACCGGTTTGTTGAATTATCTGCGATATCGTCTGTTTGAACCAATTGGCATCCCGAATCCGGACTGGACCCTCTGCCCTCAGGGACATTGCATGGCAGCTAATGGACTGTATCTGACGATTGATGAACTGGCCCGTTTTGGGCATCTGCTTCTGCATGAAGGTGCTCTGAACGGAAAACAGATCGTCCCAAAAAAATTCGTGATTGATGCCTGTCAGAAACATATCGATTCTTACAATCCACTGACGGAGCATCCGGATTACCAGAGCTATGGTTATGGATATTTCATATATATGGGACCTATGGAAGATACACTAATCCTGTCCGGCAATTACGGCCAATACTGCGTCGTTGATAAAAAACACCATATGGTATCCTGCGTTATGTCTTTGGATGGAAATGACCACAAAAAAATCCGTGATGATCTGGTAGATTCCCTTGCAGAATATTACGGTGTGAAAATTTCACATATATAAAAAAATGCCGCTCCTGCGGCAAATCATATGATATTCGCAATCCGCTAGCGCTACTTGCTCATAAAAAAATGCCGCTCCCGCGGCATTTTTTTATATAACCAACCAGTCCTCAACCATAGCTGTATTATGCAGCAACACGGCTTCATTTCCTTTCGTCACAAAGATCCTCTGTACGAAAACATCCACAACTTCGCCTTCCCGGACGGGTTCTTCGTCAAGGCTTCTTCTGGCGCTGAGTGTGGTGTCTCCTACCCGGACTTTCAGTTCCAGGCTGCTGCCACGGAATGCGACTCGTTCTACGATGCCTTCTGTGGCAGAACTTTTATATTTCTGCTCCTCGTTCTTCTTGGTCACTTTCACAAACTCCGGACGGATAATAGCTTTTTCTCCGCCTGGAACTTCCTCAAAGTGATTGAACACCTGATAATCCTCGATCACCGACGTCTGTCCGAAAAATCCCGCCGTAAACGCAGTATCCGGATTCTGGTAAACCTCCAGCGGCGTTCCCTTCTGCTCGATACGTCCCCGGTTGGTAATGATGATCTCATCCGCCACCTCAATGGCCTCGTCCTGATCATGGGTAACGAAAATACTGGTGATTCCCAGTTTCTCGATCATATCCTTCAGCCAGCTTCGAAGCTCTGTACGGATCTTCGCATCAATGGCAGCAAAAGGCTCATCCAGGAGAAGCAGCTGCGGATTCGGAGCAAGGGCCCGGGCAAAAGCAACTCGCTGTCTCTGGCCGCCGGACAGCTGACTTGGATATCTTTTTTCCAGGCCTTTCAGCCCGATCAGCTCTACCAGTTCCATAACCCTCTGCTTGATATACTTCTTATCCGCCTTCTGTACTTTCAGACCAAACGCAATATTATCATACACAGTCATATACCGGAAAAGGGCATAATTCTGGAACACAAATCCAATGCCTCGCTCGCTGGCAGGAACATCATTGACCACTCTTCCGTCAATGATGATCTCACCGCTGTCCGGCTGCTCCAGACCGGCGATCATACGGAGGATCGTTGTCTTTCCGCTTCCGCTTGGGCCTAAGAGACCGATCAGCTTACCTTTTTCGATGCCAAAACTTACGTTGTCAGATGCCTTGTAATCTCCATATGTTTTATTGATATTTTTTAACTCAACGTACATCGCCTTTTTCCCCCTTTCCTTTATGTTCCAAAACATTTCTCGCAATCAGAAGGATCACCGCCAGGATCACCAGGATCGAAGAAACCGCAAACGCCGGAACATACTGGAATTCGTTATAAAGAATTTCCACATGAAGCGGAAGTGTATTTGTTTTTCCACGGAGATGTCCGGACAGTACGGACACGGCCCCAAACTCTCCCATAGCTCTCGCTGTACACAGCACAACGCCATAAAGGAATGCCCACTTGATATGCGGGAAAGTCACTTTGGTAAAGATCGTCCAGCCTTTTGCTCCCATCAGTGCTGCCGCCTCTTCCTCATCGGACCCTATAGATTCCAGCACCGGAATGATCTCTCTTGATACAAATGGAAACGTAACAAAAATCGTTGCCAGGATAATTCCAGGAACTGCAAACACGATCTGGATCCCTGCTTTGTCAAGAACAGAATAAAGCGGGCTCTGCTTTCCAAAAACCAGAATATAAATAAGACCTGCGATGACCGGTGACACCGTAACCGGAATGTCGATCAGCGTCGTCAGAAGCTTTTTTCCCCGGAAATGAAATCTGGTCATTGCCCACGCTGCACACAGGCCGAAGATCGTGTTGCATACAACAGCAGCCACCGTTGCTTCTATGGTCAGTGCCAGAGCTTTCAGCGTATACTCATCTGTCACAGCCTGCACGTAGCACTCCCAGCCTCTACTCAGCGCCTGGGTAACAACAACCACCAGCGGAAGCACCAGCATTACAAAAAGAAAGATCACGGAAATCCCAATGAGGATCCATTTCACCGGCCCGGAAGCCTGCTTCTTTTTTTCGTCCATTATGCGTCCCTCCCTCTGATTCGTTTCGTATTTCTTGCCTGCACCAGATTCACGCCAAACAGGATCAAAAACGATACCGCCAGTGTAACCAGCGCGATAGATGTTGCACTTTCGTAGTCAAACTCCTGAAGTTTTGACATGATGATCAGCGGCGTGATCTCTGTATAATAAGGTTTGTTTCCTGCGATAAAAACAACACTTCCGT
Source organism: Blautia sp. MCC283 (assembly GCF_018785565.1). Classification (NCBI taxonomy): domain Bacteria; kingdom Bacillati; phylum Bacillota; class Clostridia; order Lachnospirales; family Lachnospiraceae; genus Blautia; species Blautia sp. MCC283. Next base: position 24,680 of record NZ_WQQB01000017.1, read on the forward strand.
ACTCTCCCAGGCAGCGTCCGAAGGCAAGTCCCGCTCCGGAAAGCATTGCCGGAAGAAGCTCTGGAAGGATAACCCTCCGGAAAATGGTGAATGGTTTTGCACCCATGACACGGGCCGCCTCCTCATAGGAACCGTCCAGTTTTTCCAGCACCGGCTGAATGGCCCGGACTACAAAAGGAATCCCCACAAAGATCAGAGCTACCGTGATACCGATCCTGGTATACGCGATCTTGATCCCGAACTTTGCAAAAAAGCTTCCCACCAGTCCTTTGTCGGATGTCAGTGATGTCAGCGAGATACCGGCAACTGCAGTTGGCAGCGCAAAAGGCAGCTCGATCATTCCATCCATGATCCTTTTTCCCGGAAAATCATACCGCACCAGCACCCACGCAAGGATCAGTCCCATGATGGCATTCACCACCGTGGCCGCAAATGCAGTGATAAAACTTACATAAAATCCGGACAAAACTCTCGGCCGTGTGATCACCTGGATAAATTCCCGAAATCCCAGCCGCGCTGAATATACAGCCAGAGATGCAAGGGGAATCAGAACCACGATACTCAGCATCGCCAAAGTCACTCCCATTGTCAGTCCAAAGCCTGGTATCACCCGTTTACTCTGTTGTTTCTTCATTTCTGTCTCCCCTCTTTTCCATTTCTGCTATGTATATATCGTCAACATGTGCGCCATGCCATTACCTGCATCCCGCAAAAAGCAGCTCTGATCTGTCTGTTTTCGCCAGTCATGCTTTTTTACTCTTCATAGATCTCATCAAATACTCCGCCATCTGCGAAATGTTTCTTCTGCACCTCATCCCATCCGCCGAAATCTTTGATGGTAGTCAGCTTCACATTCAGATTAAAAGTATCTGCATGTTTTTTCAGGATCTTCTGATTGACCGGTCTGTAATAATTCTCAGCGATCAGCTCCTGCGCTTCATCGGAATACAGATATTTCAGATAAGCTTTTGCGGCATCTGCGTTATCGTGTTTTTTTACATTTTCATCTACAACAGCAACGGACGGCTGTGCCAGGATACTGATGCTCGGTGTTACGATCTCGTAATCATCCGGATTGTCCCTTACAGAAAGAAACGCTTCATTTTCCCAGGCGATCAGCACATCACCCTGTCCGTTTTCCACAAAAGAAGTGGTGGCACCTCTTGCTCCGGAATCCAGAACCAGGACATTTTTGTAAAGCTTCTTGATAAAGGCTTTCATCTCTGTCTCGTTGCCGTTATATTTCTCATTGGCATAAGCCCAGGCTGCCATGTAATTCCAGCGGGCACCACCGGAGGTTTTTGGATTGGGAGTGATCACCCCCACACCATCCTTTGTCAGATCATCCCAGTCGTGGATATTCTTCGGATTTCCCTTCCGAACAAGAAATACAATGGTGGAAGTATAAGGAGCACTGTCATCCGGATACTCATCGATCCATCCTTTGTCGATCAGACCGGCATTCCGGATCGCATCGATATCATATTCCAGAGCAAGTGTCGCCACATCCGCAGGAAGTCCATTGGAAATCTCAAGAGCCTGCTTTCCGGAACCGCCATGGGACTGGATCACATCCACACTCTGACCTGTTTCCTCTTTCCAATATTTTGAAAAAATCTTATTATATGCTTCATAAAATTCTCTGGTCGGATCATAGGACACATTGATGATCTCCACATGATTTTTATCCTTTGTATTGTTTCCCGATACTGCAAAAGTTCCTGCCAGTACCACTGCTGCCAGTGTGATACAGACACCTGCAATGCGTTTTCTTTTCATGATCTGTGTACTCCTTTACAACCACATTTTTATTTGGAAATCTTTTTCCCAACAATGTAAATACTTCATTTCGCTGTCAAATCATACCTGTTCTTTCCGTTTACTGTGGTTCTGTAATTTTTTTATTTGAATTGAATACATTAAACCATATTATTCCCATTAATTAAATAGGGATATCTGAAAACGTTTTCACGAAATACTCTGGTCATAGCGCAACCGCATCCTGTCTGTCACTATATCTGCGCATCCGCAACACTCAGATACAATAATCGCTCCACATACTGTCCTCCACACTGCTGCAGCTGTTCCGTATCATCAGTCTGCCTTCCAGCTCCATTCGCACAATACCGGAATGTCCGCCCTTCAGTCGGTCCAGCAGCAGGTATAATGCAAATTTTCCCATATCCTCCTTGGGCAGGCTCACCGTTGTCAGCATCGGTCTGGTAAACTGTGCCTCCTGTATATCATCGCTGGATATAATCGAAGGCATATAATACCGGTTCCGAAATTTATTCAGGCACTTCAGCATTCCGATCGCCGAAATATCATTGGCACAGTAGATTCCGGTTGGCATGTCGTCCGACTGAAAGAACTTTTCCATGGCTTCATAACCCTCGGCCTCAGTCTGCTTTGTTTCGATAACATACTCCGGTATCACATCCAGATCATGCTTCTTCAGTGTTTCCAGATACCCGTTATACCGGTCCTCGCTGTGACACTGGCCAATATAACCGATATTTTTGTGCCCCAGGGAGATCAGGTATTCCACTGCCGCTGCTGCGATCTTTTTCCCATCACAAAGGACCTCATCCACTTCATAATTGGTAGAATTCCGATTCACCGATACCACACTCTTATACTTCTTATTCAGCTTCTTCAAAGCCTCTTTATTACATCTGCCGATGATGATCAGTCCGTCCCTTTTCCCTTCCACCTCATCATACATTCCGTCGATCAGCCGGTCCAGATTCTCCCTGCGGCACTTCCGGTCATCAGAAAATACCGACATATACCATACTTTGGAAAGGATGCAGTTTTTATCATGGATCTCACTTTCGATCACCCGGAGAAGCTCCGCAAAAAACGGATCGGTGGTGGAAGAATCGGTTCTTGTCATCAGAATATTGATGTACCAGGTTTTCTCCTGCTTCGCGGAAACACCTCTTTTCAGATTCCGGGCCGCCTCGTTGGGCACATAATTCATCTCGATGGCTGTTTTCCATATCTTATCCCGGAGTCCGGGAACAGAACATTTATAATTGGGATTATTCAAAACCCGGGAAACCGTAGCCGGTGAAACCCCTGCCTTTTCTGCGATCTTCTTAATGGACATGTACCTTTCCCTTCTCTCTGAAAAATTTCTGCTCACTGCCAGTCCAGTAAACCTCTCAAATCTATCTAAAACAGATAATTTTCCCATTCCTAATTTCATATTAACTAAATATGATTTATATGATAATAAGGCCGGTCTAAAAAGTCAATCTTATTTTGTGAAAACGTATTCTTTTTCGCTGTATGATCTATTTCATTGCACGATATGTTATCGCTAAATTTTTATATAAATTTCCCTCATCTGTTTCGTATATTTTTTACATGTTTTTTTTGCTTTATAGAAAATATTTTGGTGCTTTCAAATATATTTTGAAATATTTCTTTATTAAATGTCTAATTTTAATCTTTATTTTCAAATCATTTTTATAAACGTTTAGTATGTTTATTGACTTTTAACAAATCTTAGCAAGAATTCTCCTACCTCTTCAGGTAGTGAGATGAATTGCGAATCTGAGCATATTGGCTCAAGATAATTTCTAAAAAACAGAAAAACACTTGTTCTGATAGTGAGCTTGTATTATAATTAAAAAAGAACAGAATGTTCAAAATAGGAAGCTGTAAACTATTGATAACAAATAGGAACAAGGTGAGAAAAATAAACCGGGCAATAAAAATAAGGATCTATCCAGATACAAACCAGAGAATTCAGATAGAAAAAACAATTGGATGCAGCCGATTTATATATAACTGTATGCTCGCGGATAAGGTAGAATATTATACAAAAGAAAAAAAGATGCTGAGGAATACGCCTGCCAGATATAAGAAAGAATATCCCTGGCTGAAAGAAGTGGATTCTCTTGCATTAGCAAATGTACAGATGCATCTGGAAAGTGCTTTCCGTAAATTTTTTCGAGAACCATCTACAGGTTTCCATGCTTCAAATCAAAGAAGTCATCGAAAAGATCTTATACGACAAATGTAGTAAACAGAAATGTCTTTCTGGAAGGAAAACGTTTGAAACTGCCTAAGATGTCAGCTGTCAGGATAAAGCTCCATCGTCCGATACCGGAAGAATGGAAATTAAAATCTGTAACGGTCAGTCATGAGCCATCCGGAAAATATTTTGCCAGTCTTTTATTCTGCTGTGAAAACCAAACAGTAGAAAAAATACCAGCAGAAAAATTTCTTGGGATAGATTTTGCCATGCATGGTCTGGGTGTCTTTTCTACAGGGGAAAAAGCGGCTTATCCGATGTTTTACCGAAGGTCAGAGAAAAAACTGGCGAGAGAACAGAGAAGGCTGTCCAAATGTCAGAAAGGAAGCCGAAATTACGGGAAACAGAAAAAGAGAGTTGCTTTGTGTCATGAAAAGATCCGAAACCAGAGAAAAGATTTTCAGCATAAACTCAGCACCAGTCTTGCGGAAATATATGATGCAGTGTGCGTGGAAGATCTGAGCCTGAAGGCGATGGCAGGAGGACTCCATTTTGGAAAAGGTGTACATGACAATGGATATGGACAGTTCCTTTCTATGCTGGAATATAAGATGGAAGAACGGGGGAAATATCTGATCAAAGTAAACCGTTATTTTGCATCCAGTAAGATATGTAGCGTGTGCGGAAAGAAAAAAGCAGAATTGTCTTTATCTGAAAGAATTTATTACTGTGAATGTGGAAACAGAATGGATCGTGATGTGAATGCGGCAGTCAATATCATGAACGAAGGAAAACGGATCCTTACAGAATGTGCATGATAGCACGATAAAAAGTCCGCATCCGGACTTATAAAAACCGCGGGACACGCGGGGATAGCCTGTTTTATCTTTGCCCTGGAGGGCAATTGAGCAGGAAGCCCCCACTTCAAAATCTATAAGATTTAAGTGGTGGGAGTATGTCACTTGTCGATTAGGTATAGTATTTCTTAGGAAGAAAACCAGCAAATTAAAGGCAGGACAAAGTATGACCAATAAAGAAATCGCCAAAACTCTTGGTATCTCACCGGCAGCGCTTTCTCTTATACTGAACCATAAACCGGGTGTTTCCGCTCAGACCCCGGTTACCCGTACCATCTGTTTTATTGTATATCTGAAGGACGGCAGGGTTCTGAACCAGCATCCCTTTTTTCTCCTTTTAATGAAAAGTATTGAATCGCACGCACGTAAATGCGGATATCATATTACACTGATTACCATGAATGCTTCTATTCCTATTGAAGAACAACTGAAATCTGCACTTCCCATTGCGTCAGAGGGAATTATACTTCTGGCCACAGAAATGCTTGATGAAGATGCCCAGCCTTTTTTGGATCTCCCGATTCCCTGTATTGCAATTAACAATGATTTTTCCCATATGGATATCAGCACAGTCGCAATCAATAATCAGCTTGGAACTTTTCAGGCGGTAGAATACCTGTTCTTACAGGGCCACCGCAATATTGGATATCTTCACAGCCTTGAATCTATCAGCAGTTTTGACGAACGCAGAGACGGCTATCTTTCCGCCATGAAGCATTTTCATCTGGAACTTCCCCAGGACGACATCTACTATGTCCATTATTCCGAGGAAGAAAGTTGCCAGGACATCTACCGGATTTTTAAAGATTCTCCGGTTCACTCAACTGCCTTTATCTGTAATGACGATACCATTGGCGCCGGTGCCTTAAGAGCGTTTCGTATGCTTGGTTACAAAGTCCCGGCATTGCCGGGATTTTCTATTGTATACACCGTTTTTCTGGTATAATGATCTTATCAGAAAGGCGGTGTTTTTTATGATGACAAAAAATGCAGATAAAAAACGTGAACAGATGATGATGTTTATCATGGATGACATGGTGCCACAAAATCATATGCTTCGTTTGATAGATAAAGCAATCAACTGGAACTTTATTTATGATCTGGTAGAAGAAAAATACTGTCTGGATAATGGTCGTCCCAGTATGGATCCGGTCATGCTGATAAAGATACCTTTTATTCAGTATCTTTATGGAATAAAAAGTATGCGTCAGACCATAAAAGAGATTGAAGTAAACGTTGCTTACCGCTGGTTTCTTGGACTGGATATGCTGGATCCTGTTCCTCATTTTTCTACATTTGGAAAAAATTACACCCGCCGTTTCAAAGATACAGATCTTTTTGAGCAGATCTTTTCAAAGATTCTGGAAGACTGCATGAAATACAAACTTGTAAATGCAGATCAGATTTTTGTTGATGCAACACATATAAAAGCCTGTGCAAACAGCAAAAAAATGCGCAAAAGAATTGCACGTGAACAGGCTCTCTGGTATGATGAAGAGCTAAATAAAGAAATCGAAAAAGATCGTCTGGCGCATGAAAAAAGGCCACTAAAGAAAAAAGATGATAATCAGCCGCCAACATCAGGAGGTGCTGGAACTGCCCCACTTTCGGAACCAGAAGAAATCCCAGAAGGTGTGAAAACACAAAAATTCAGTACCAGTGATCCGGAAAGCGGGTGGTTTCGAAAAGGTGAGCATAAACATGTTTTTGCGTATGCGGTCGAAACTGCCTGTGATAAGCATGGCTGGATTCTTGGTTACACAGTACATCCTGGAAATGAACATGACAGCCGCACTTTTAAAACTTTATACGATAAGTTCACGAAGCTGGCAAAAATACTGGAAAAACGAGGCTGGAATACAGCCAGATTTTTGGCTTTTTTAAAAAAAATAAAAAAGGAATTGATTATTAGCGAAAAATGGTGCTGGGCATAAGACCCAACACCAAGTTTGTCTACAGTCTGGGGGGGGCTGTCGAGAACAGCCCCTTCGTTATATAGAAGTTATTTTAAATTTAATGCTTTAAAGTCATTACCGCTGGGTCTTAAGCTTTCTCTTAGCGCCAGCTCCTGCAGCAGCACCTATTGAAACGAGCATAAGAATCACATATAACTGCACATCTGTACTGTCTCCAGTTTTTGGAGAGGACTTCGTTGTTTTATCCGTTGTACTGGTCACCTTTGTTGCGTTAGCTGTCTTTGCTGAAGATGCCTCTGTTTCCTTTTTGTTTACTGTAGAAAGTTTTGCAAGCACTGTGTCTTCCTTTTTTATTTCAGTTTCTGCTTTTGCATCACTAAAATACTTATTACATTTATCGCAGAACCAGTATGTGCTGTTTCCTTCCTCTGTAGCAGTAGCATCCTTCTTCTCTACCTTTTTCAGATTATGACCGGTTGCTTTAATCGCTGTCGGATTGCTGATTTCCACGGTTCCTGCTTCGTCTGAGAAAAGCTTTTTGCAGGTGTTACACTTCCAGTAGGCTTCATATCCATCTTCTGTGCAGCCGGCGTCTTTCTTTTCTACCTTTTCAAGATTATGACCAGTTGCTTTAATCGCTGTCGGATTGCTGATTTCCACGGTTCCTGCTGCGTCTGAGAAAAGCTTTTTGCAGGTCTGGCATTTCCAGTAGGCTTCATATCCGGCTTCTGTGCAGCCGGCGTCTTTCTTTTCTACCTTTTCAAGATTATGACCGGTTGCTTTAATCGCTGTCGGATTGATGATTTCCACGGTTCCTGCTTCGTCTGAGAAAAGCTTTTTGCAGGTCTGGCATCTCCAGTATGTTTCATATCCATCTTCTGTGCAGCCGGCATCTTTCTTTTCTACCTTTTCAAGATTATGGCCAGTTGCTTTAATCGCTGTCGGATTGATGATTTCCACAGTCCCAGCTTCGTCTGAGAAAAGCTTTTTGCAAGTCTGGCATCTCCAGTAGGCTTCATATCCATCTTTGGTGCAGCCGGCTTCTTTTCTCTTGACTGCTTTCAGATCATGACCTGTCGCTTTGATCTCTATTGGATTGATGATTTCCACAGTCCCAGCTTCGTCTGAGAAAAGCTTTTTGCAAGTCTGGCATCTCCAGTAGGCTTCATATCCAGCTTCCGTGCAGCCGGCATCTTTCTTTTCTACCTTTTCAAGATTATGGCCAGTTGCTTTAATCGCTGTCGGATTGCTGATTTCCACGGTTCCTGCTGCGTCTGAGAAAAGCTTTTTGCAGGTGTTACACTTCCAGTATGTTTCATATCCATCTTCAGTGCAGCTGGATTCTTTCTTTTCTACCTTTTCAAGATTATGACCTGCAGCAGGAATTGGCTCGGTGTAGGTGTGGCTGCTGTCATTCTTGCAGACATAGGTACGAACGCCGTCTGTAGTGCAGGTAGGTTCTGTCGTCACAGAGCTTTCGTAGTTGTGTCCGAGTGGGTTAGATGTTCCGCCGCAAACTGTACAAGTCTGTCCGCTTGTGCAAGTTGCCGTTCCACTCCAATTATGCTCAGAACGTGGATTTGATATATTAGTACCACATTCTGCGCAAGAAACGTGTTCCCAATGATATCCACCATCTTTATATTCATAAGTACTGGTTGTACCTACCCATTTACCACAAATATCGCAATAGGCCGTCCCAGCATATGCCGTTGTTGGCAGCATCATTAGCACCATGAACAGCGTAAGCAGGACGCTCAAAAATCTTTTTTTCATATAGTTTCCTCCCAATAAACATCGAATTTTGCTGGTAATTTCTGTATATAAAGATTTTATCATGTTGACTGCTTCCATATAATCTCCGTTTCACCTCGAAAAAGTATATTTTCTATTTCAGCATATAATTTTTCAGTTCATCCCTCTTTTTTATATTCAGCTTCACATAAATCCTGCTCAGATAAGTTTTAACCGTATTGGGTGAAAATCCCAGATAATCTGCAATTTCCTGATTATTCCAGTCACGGCTTGCCAGCATGGCAATCGAGAATTCCACCGTGGATAATGCATCTGTTACAGAATTTTCCGACATCGGATTGTGGATTGCCATCCATCCTCTGCTAAAACTGATAACCTGATCCGATAATTTGTTATATAGTTTTGAATTTTCCTTACGGATACATGACTCCAGAAGTCCCTGCAGCAAACCATGATGTTCAATAAAGGGTTCCAGGAATTCGTCTTCTTTCGCCATATCCCATGCCAGCATCAATGCGTCTTTTGCTTTCTGCTGATGTTTCAGATTCATCTGGCACATTGCCATCATGCAATACAGATAAATCATACTAATCGGATAGGTGCCGTCCCTGAACATGAATGCTGCCTCACAAATTCCAAGCGCTCTGCCGTACTCCCCTTTCAAATACACCATATGAGCTATCACATAGGCAGAAAACATCTTAATTCCAGGAGGGAGTGCTGCTGCATAAAATTCCACATCCGGAAGTTCATCTACCGGAAGATGCAAAAGTACGGAAGACATATATCCTGCAAATACACTAATTGCTTTATCCTCCGCAGACGAAGAATATTTCATTTCTTTTTCAAGACATTCCCGAATCTCCCGTATCCCTTTTCTGGATGCCACGGCTCTGCCAAGTGTCAGATTCGAATATACATATAACAGGCAGGAAGACATCTTAAGCTTTATATTATGGCTCATCAGGTAATGTTCTGCTATATGACTGCATTTCTCCGCCTGCCCGGTAAAATAATAATATTCAGCACGTGCAATTTTCTGAAAATCCCTGTCTTCAAAACTGGCTACCGTCCTTTTCGCTTCACCCGGCTGAAAAGATGCATTGATCAGCGGCAGGATGGTATACTCACTCATGATCGTGTACCTCCAACAGCTTCTATATTCGACATAAGATCAACTCCTCCCGACTCTCCGGTCTTATTGTTTCAGTATCTGTAACACCTGAATTCATAAGTAAAACCGCCCGAAATAATAAATGTTCACTTCTATTATATAATTTTGTGAGGACAAAGAAAAGTTTACAGTTAAAAAAAGGAACTTTTTTCTTATGTCGGCAGTATTGGACAAAATGCTGGATTAATACTAAACTGAATCCACAGATGGTAGTTGCAGATGCAGGATATAAAACTCCTGCAATCGCCCATCAGCTGTCGGAAGATGGAATTCAACCACTTTTTCCGTATACCCGTCCCAAGACCAAAGAAGGCTTTTTCGGAAAACACGAATTCGCATATGATGAATACTATGATTGTTATATATGTCCGGGAGCACATATACTGACGTACAGTACAACAAACAGAAATAGATATAAAGAGTATAAAAGCTGCGGTGAGCATTGTGCTGAATGCCAATATCTTTCAAAATGTACAGAAAGCAAAGATCATGTAAAACTGATCACACGTCATGGATGGGAAGAATACATGGAAGTAGCAGAAGACATTCGGCACACGATCGGAAACAGACAGATCTACCAGTTAAGAAAAGAAACCATAGAGCGGATCTTCGGTACAGCTAAAGAACAGCATGGATTTCGATATACGCAGTATGTAGGAAAAGCACGGATGGAAATGAAAGCCGGGCTTACCTTTGCATGCATGAATTTGAAAAAACTGGCAAAGATTCTGGAAAAACGAGATTGGAATACAGCCAGATTTTTGTTGATTTTGAAGAAAATAAAAAGAAAAGAAGTTTTAAAAGAAAAATGGTGCTGGATATAACACCCAACACCAAGTTTGTCTACAGTCTGAAGGGGAGGAATTTTCATTCCTCCCCTTATCTTATAATCTTAATTACAGTTTGTTGGTAAGTCCAACTACATACAGTTCTTTTCTGTACTCCGGAATCTTAACCAGAAGACCCTCTTCTGTGTCTGTTGTTTCTACCTTAACACTTGGATCAAATGGTCTCAGCTGTCCATGATAACCTTTGATCAGGAACTCATTTGCTCCCTCTTTCAGATGATCTGCAAACACATTGAGATTTCCCTCTTTCTGTGTATAATGCAGCTCAATTCCATTCTCCAGCATCTCAGATTCGCGGTCGCTGCAGCGTGTGCCATAAATACCATCATGGTTAACTTTCAGCCATGCGCCAAGAATCTTCAGCCTCTTTACCTGTTCTTCCGGAATTGTTCCGTCTGCTTTTGGTCCGATGTTCAGAAGCAGGTTTCCATTGTTTGCAACAGTTCCTACCAGAAGTGAAATTAGATCCGGAACAGAAATCAGTTTGTCATCACCTTCATTGGCATTATAACCGAAGGATAATCCCATTCCACGGCACATTTCCCATTTCTCTTTTCGATTCACAGAACCGGATTTGTACTCCTTGGTAAGGAAGTCATGGTAACGGTCATTGAAACGGTCGTTTACTACACCTTCCGGCACTTTGTTATAATAATGTGCCAGGAAATACGGCATCATCTCTTCGCTCTGTTTCGGCCATCCGATATCGTTCCAGAAAACGCTTGGTGCATAATCATCTACCAGTTCATTCATCTGGTTGTATGAATAATCTGCATATGCAAATGTCGGGCTGGCTGTTCCAAACAGATCATCATCCTCAAAAATAGGATCATTTGCATACTGCCAGTCAATCAGTCCTGAATAATACAGCCCCATACGGATACCTGCATCCCGGACAGCCTCTGTCAGCTCACCGGTGATATTTCTCTTCGGTCCCATTTCCACAGAGTTAAAGTGTGTATACTTACTCGGGAACAGGCAGAATCCATCATGATGCTTGGTTGTCAGAACAACATACTCTGCACCTGCTTCTTTAAAAATCTCTGCCCACTGTTTCGGATCCCAGTTTTCAGCTTTCCACATAGGAATAAAATCTTCATATTTGAAATCTTTTCCGTATTTTTCCATATGATGCTCATATGTCGGGCCTTTTCCTATGTTCAGAGAATTATAATACCACTCTGCGTAAGGATTATCCGCAAACCACTCTTTGGAATCAACTTCTCCCAGTTCCCATGTATGTGGCGCAAAAGCCGGTACAGAATAAATTCCCCAGTGAATAAAAATTCCGAATTTACAGTCCTCATACCATTTTGGAACGGTATGTGTATTTACAGAGTTCCAGTTTCCTGTGTATCTTTTATTTCCCATAGTGTAATCCCCATAACCTTTCTGTTATACATAAGTTTTTGCTGATTTTCCTGTATTTTTCTGCCGGAACAGTTCCGACAGTATCCCCCGTTTATTCTCCGATAATTTACTCTATCGTGATCTTCAGTACCACCGGCATATCCCCTGCATCAACCGCTCCTCTTCCGCAGGAAATATCCAGTTCTTTGTTTCTTGCATATGACGGATGCAGATCTGTTCCAAGAATCTCAATATCCCTGATCGTAGATTTCAAAAGTTTCATATCATTTCCAAGAGATTTGATATGGATCTCTCCGTCTTCCGGCCAGTGAAGTACCGTTGCGTAAATATGGTTGCTCTTGCTTGTGAAACGGATATCCTCAGAAGTAAAATGCTTGTCATAAGTATCTGTGAAATGGCCTTCCGGAACCACCGTCGGACCCTCTCCAAATACTTTCCAGTATCTGGTTCCGTAAATTGCCTCTCCGTTTACTTTCAGCCATTTTCCCATTTCTCTCAGGATATGTGCATCTTCTTCCGGAATCGTGCCATCCGGCTTCGGTCCGATATTGAGAAGAAGTGCGCCATTTTTGCTGACTACATCGATCAGATCCAGAACTACATCTGAAGGTTTCTTGTAATCATTTCCGATGGTATAGCCCCAGGAATTCTTCGCTACAGAAGTATCGTTCTGCCAGAGATCCGGTGTGATATGGTCTAACTGACCTCTCTCCAGATCATTGACCGCACTGCCGTAAACATATGCGTCAAATTTTGCATCAATAGCAGTTTCTTTTCCCCACTGAGCAGAACGGTTGTAATAATATGCCGCAAATTTACGAAGATACGGTTTCCATGCATACTGCTGGATCCACCAGTCAAAATATACGATAGATGGATGATATTTATCTACGATCTCGCAGGTACGTACAAGCCAGTCCTGCATATGCTCTTCCGATGGCGGATTGTCATAGATATCACTCATATCCCGGGTGATTCCTGCTACCGGTCCGTAAAGATCCGCATATTCCGGATCATTGACATCTGCCTCCGGGATCTGACGTCCTCCGTTAAAGAACCAGTAATGCTCCGCTCTGTGAGAAGAAGCTCCCAAAACCATGCCTTCTTTTTCAACTTCTGTCTTCAGCTCTCCCAGGATATCACGCTTCGGTCCCATCTCAGCAGCATTCCAGCGGCAGAGGTCACTGGCGTACATCTGAAATCCATCGTGGTGTTCTGCAACCGGAACTACGAATTTCGCTCCTGCCTCTTTAAAAAGTGCTGCCCATTCTTTTGGATCAAATTTTTCTGCCTTAAACTGCGGAATAAAATCTTTATATCCGAATTTATCCAGAGTTCCATATTTCTCTATATGATGCAGATTTTCTTTGGAGCCTTTCACATACATATTTCTGGGATACCACTCGTTTCCAAATGCCGGAACACTATATACACCCCAGTGAATAAAAATTCCAAACTTATCTCTTGCATACCACTTCGGAGTAGGATGCTCACAGAGAGAATCCCACGTATCGGTATATGGTCCCTGTGCGATCACTTCATCGATCAGGGAAAGATATTCTTCTTTTTTCATTTCACAGTCCTCTTTTGTGTTTTTATTCATATTTAACAGGTGTTTATATGTTACCATCAAATGTTTTAGTTGTATACGCTTAACAATTCACAAATAAAACGTTTCGTTTTTGTGCAATATACATATCAAAAAAAAGCTCCGATGATGTTTTTATTTAAACTTCATCAGAGCCTTTTCTGTTTTTATATAGTATTCTCTTCGATCACTTTCTCGATCCGTCTCTTTACTTCTTCCGCAATCTCCGTTGTATGCATATCCTTATATTCCTCATAATACATTGGAGGAAGGATATGTACCTGCACTGTGATCTTCTCTGTGGAACCGGTATCAAAAGCTTTAAAAGAATCGATCAGCGCAACAGGAACGATCGGACATTTTGTCTTTGTCGCAGTCTTAAAACTGCCGCCCTTGAATGTTCCCGGGTGATTTCCGTTCTTACTTCTGGTTCCTTCCGCAAAGATCAGATAATTGCGACCTGCCCTTACCTCGCGGATCACATTGACAATCACCTGCATGGACTGCTTCAGGTCCTCTCTGTCAATGATAAAAGCCTTCATGCAGGCAAAAACCTGCTTCAGGAATGGAATATCTCCCACTTCTTTCTTAGCTACTACAGAGAAAGGAACCGGGCAGGCTTTAATGATCGCCAGTACATCAAACAGTCCCTGGTGATTCGGAAAAAACATAAATCCGTTTTCCTTGGGGATGTTTTCCTGCCCATGCACATCAATATGGATATTTCCGCCTTCGATGGCATGCTCATCTACATGTCTCAGGAATGTGTATTTCTTCTCTTCCGGATAATCATCTGTATGCGCCGCATACCAGCAAAGTTTAATCCACCAGTAAGGAACAAAGATCAGATTCCTGATCACCATCAGCAAAATTCGCTTCATTCTTATGTCCTCCTGCCTGTTTTTATCCGTTCAGTTTACTTGCAATTTTGTCCTCATATCCCGGATTCTTTTTCAGAAAGACTTCGTAAGCCTTGGTATAGTCTGTATAAGTTTTGGTGGTCATAAATTTCTGATAATCTGCCGCAGCCTGCTGGCTGATCTCATCTGAGATCTCAGCCGGCGAATACAGATAATATTTCTTATCCTGCACTTTTACAAGGTAAGTACTGATGCACGGATATTCCTGGTCATTCTGCAGTACAAGATTATAGCGGATATAAACATACGTATAATTTTTACTCTCAGAAATGGCCTCACAGCTGTCAATATTTACATCCTTTGCTCCATGAGCCTGGAAATATTTGACCGTGGATGAAATCTCTGTTTTTGCCTCATCAGAAATCTTATCCGCACCATAACATTCCTGCATTTTTTTGTCCTTGCCTTCTACCGCAGCCTTGATATAACTTTCCACAAGCCCCTCCGGGGTTCTGTGGCTGATCCCCCCACAGCCTCTGGCTGCCAGGATGATCACCAGCAGTATCAGAATAACTCCTGCCAGTGTCGCCACATGGACAAAATTCAGTTTTTTGTTGGAATATTTCAGTTTTTTCACAGATTTTTTTCTGCGTTTCTTTTTTGTCGTCGTCATGACTTATCCTCGACCTTATTCTTCTTCACTGCCTGTGACAGTTTCATCTGCGGATATTTCTTCCTCGTTATCGTTGGTCTCTCCGTCAGCTTTTTCGGAATTTACCTCCACTTCCGGATCTTTATCTCTTACCTTGGCGATGCTTGCAACCGTTACACCATCTGTAAGATTGATCATCTTCACACCGGAAGTGATCCTTCCAAGAACTGAGATATCTGCACACTGCAGACGGATGATGATACCTTCTGTTGTGATCATCATGATCTCGTTCTCTTCGTTCACAGCCTTGGCTCCGACAACGTTTCCGGTCTTCTCGGTGATCTTGTAGCACTTCACACCTTTACCGCCACGGTTCTGGACAACAAACTCACTCATTGCTGTACGTTTGCCCATTCCGTTCTCAGAAACTACCAGCAGATAATCCCCCTGGGTATTCAGCTGCATGGCAACAACTTCATCACCATCTGTAAGATTCATACCTCTTACACCCATGGATGCACGGCCTGTGCTGCGGACATCAGTCTCTTTAAAACGGATGCACTGTCCGTCCTTGGTCACAAGAATGATATCTTTGTTATTATCGGTAGCTTTAACCTCGATAAGCTCATCATCGTCACGGAGAACAATCGCTGTAAGGCCTGTCTTACGTACATTCTCGTAATCTCTGATCGGAGTTTTCTTCACAAGACCTTTCTTGGTTGCCATCATCAGATAATGACCCTCTTCATATTTGCGGAGCGGGATCACAGCTGTGATCTTTTCTCCCGGTGCAAGCTGCAGCAGGTTGATGATCGCAGTTCCTCTAGCTGTACGGCCGGCCTCCGGAATCTCATATGCCTTCAGTCTGTATACACGTCCGGTATTGGTAAAGAACATGAGATAATGATGGGTTGTAGTCATCAACAGCTCTTCAATATAATCGTCCTCAATGGTCTGCATACCCTTGATTCCTCTGCCGCCACGGTTCTGACTGCGGAAGTTATCAACCGTCATACGCTTGATGTAACCAAGCTTGGTCATTGCGATCACGGTATTCTCTCTCGGGATCAGATCCTCTGTGGAAATATCGTATACATCGTATCCGATGGAAGTCTTTCTGTCATCGCCGTATTTTTCTGCAACAGCGAGGATCTCCTCGCGGATCACACGGAGAAGAAGCTTACGGTCAGCGAGGATTGCCTGGAACTTGCGGATCTTCTCCATAAGCTCTGCATACTCGGCTTCCAGCTTCTCTCTTTCCAGACCTGTCAGTGCACGGAGACGCATATCCACGATTGCCTGAGCCTGAACGTCTGTCAGCTCAAAACGCTCAATAAGTTCCTGTTTCGCGATCTGTACATTACGGGAACCACGGATGATACGGATCACTTCATCGATATTATCAAGTGCTTTCAGGAGGCCTTCCAAAATGTGGGCTCTCTCCTGGGCTTTATTCAGATCGTACTGTGTTCTTCTGCGAACAACATTCTCCTGATGTTCCAGATAATACTCCAGCATCTCTTTCAGGTTCAGAACTTTCGGTTCCATGCTTCCATGATTCGGAACAAGGGAAAGCATGATCACGCCAAAAGTATCCTGCAGCTGTGTATGTTTGTAGAGCAGGTTCAGGATCACATTGGCATTGGCATCTTTACGGAGATCGATGCAGATACGCATACCTTCACGGCTGGAATGGTCATTCAGGTCTGTGATTCCATCGATCTTTTTATCACGGACAAGCTCTGCGATCTTCTCGATAAGGCGTGCCTTATTTACAAGGTATGGAAGCTCTGTGACTACGATACGGGATTTACCATTGGGCAAAGTCTCGATATTTGTCACAGCGCGGACACGGATCTTGCCACGACCTGTACGATAAGCTTCCTCGATTCCTCTTGTTCCGAGGATGGTTGCTCCTGTAGGGAAGTCCGGTCCCTTGACGATCTCAAGAAGTTCTTCCATTGCTGTCTCGCGGTCTTCTTCCACAATGTTATCAATAATCTTAACAACGGCATTAACTGTCTCACGAAGATTATGAGGTGGAATATTGGTCGCCATACCTACAGCGATACCTGTTGTACCGTTTACCAGCAGATTCGGAAAACGTGCCGGAAGTACAACCGGCTCACGTTCTGTCTCATCAAAGTTCGGCTGGAAATCAACGGTATCTTTGTTGATGTCTGCAAGCATCTCCATGGAAATCTTGCTGAGACGTGCCTCTGTGTATCGCATGGCAGCCGCACCGTCACCATCCACGGAACCAAAGTTTCCATGTCCGTCAACCAACGGATATCTTGTTGACCATTCCTGGGCCATATTAACCAGCGCACCGTAGATGGAACTGTCACCATGAGGGTGATATTTACCCATGGTATCACCGACAATACGCGCACATTTTCTGTGTGGTTTGTCAGGACCATTGTTCAGCTCGATCATGGAATACAGCACTCGGCGCTGTACCGGTTTCAGGCCGTCTCTTACATCCGGCAGAGCTCGTGAGGCGATAACACTCATGGCATAGTCGATGTAAGATTCTTTCATAGTTTTTTCCAAATCCACTTCGTGGACTTTGTCAAAAATATTATCTTCCATTCTTCTTTATTCTCCTAGATATCAAGATTCTTGACGAATCTTGCATTTTCTTCGATAAATTCACGTCTTGGCTCTACCTTGTCTCCCATAAGAGTGGTAAATGTCAGATCGATCTCAGATGTGGCAGCCTCGTCCATGGTCACACGGAGAAGAATTCTCTTCTCAGGGTCCATAGTAGTCTCCCAGAGCTGTTCCGCATCCATCTCACCCAGACCTTTATAACGCTGGATCTTATTGTTTCCGTCACGTCCGATCTCGGTAAGGATATTGTTCAGTTCATCATCATCGTATGCGTACCATACTTTCTTGTTTTTCTCGACTTTATAAAGAGGCGGCTGTGCCAGGTATACATATCCCTGCTTGATCAGCTCCGGCATAAAACGATACAGGAATGTCAGAAGCAGTGTTGCGATGTGCGCACCGTCAACATCGGCATCGGTCATAATGATTATCTTATGGTAACGAAGTTTGGAGATATCAAAATCCTCATGGATTCCGGTTCCGAAAGCAGTGATCATGGCCTTGATCTCTTTGTTTCCATAGATCTTGTCCAGACGTGCTTTTTCAACGTTCAGGATCTTACCACGAAGTGGAAGGATCGCCTGTGTGGCACGGTTTCTCGCTGTCTTGGCGGAACCGCCCGCGGAATCTCCCTCTACGATATAGATCTCGCAGTTCTCCGGATTCTTGTCCGAACAGTCTGCAAGTTTTCCAGGAAGAGACATGCTGTCCAGTGCGGATTTTCTTCTTGTAAGGTCACGGGCCTTTCTGGCTGCTTCTCTGGCTCTCTGTGCAAGAACAGATTTCTCAACAGTAGCCTTGGCAACTGCCGGATTCTGCTCCAGGAAAATCTCCAGCTGCTTGCTTACAACGCTGTCTACCGCACCTCTTGCCTCGCTGTTTCCAAGTTTCTGCTTGGTCTGTCCCTCAAACTGCGGATTCTCGATCTTAACGCTGACGATCGCGGTCAGACCTTCACGGATATCATCACCGCTTAAGTTCGGCTCGCTGTCCTTAAGAAGCTTATTCTTACGTGCGTAATCATTGAATGTATTGGTGATCGCATTACGGAAACCGGTAATGTGTGTACCGCCCTCCGGTGTATTGATATTATTTACAAAACCATAGGTATTCTCTGTATAGGAATCATTATGCTGCAGAGCAACCTCTACAGATACACCATCCTTCTCACCTTCACAGTAAATGATCTCCGGGTAAAGTGCCTCTTTACTTCTGTTCAGGTAGCTTACAAACTCACGGATACCACCCTCATAGTGGAATACCTTCTCACGCTCCTGGCCCTCTCTCTTATCTTCCAGCACAATACGAAGACCCCTTGTCAGGAATGCCATCTCACGGAGTCTCTGTTTCAGGATATCATAATCATAAACAGTCTCCTCAAAGATCTCCTTATCCGGAAGGAAATAAACCTTCGTTCCGGAAAGCTCCGGATCACAGTCGCCTACAACCTTCAGCGGATACATGGTCTTGCCACGCTCATATCTCTGTTTATATTCTTTACCCTCGTGGTAGATAGTAACCTCCAGCCACTCGGAAAGTGCATTTACAACCGATGCACCAACACCGTGAAGACCACCGGAAACCTTATATCCTCCACCGCCGAACTTACCACCTGCGTGAAGAATGGTAAATACAACCTCAACTGCCGGAATACCAGCCTTATGATTGATGCCAACCGGGATACCACGGCCATTATCTGTAACGGTAATGGAATTATCCGGATTGATATCTACATGAATCTCCGTACAAAAACCAGCCAGTGCTTCATCGACTGCATTATCCACGATCTCATATACGAGATGATGAAGTCCACGGCTGGAGGTACTTCCGATATACATTCCAGGCCTCTTACGTACGGCTTCCAGTCCCTCCAGGATCTGGATCTGATCTGCGCCGTATTCTGTATTCTCTGCGCCCATGTCATTCCTCCTGTTCTTGTCTGTCCGGACGTGTTTGAAAATTCATTTCTGCAGAACCACAGCAATTTCAGAAATTACTGCACCATACCCTGATCCATTAATTTCAGTAACTACTGTATTTTCAAATTTTGCAGAAAGCAATTCTCAAACCCGCTCCAGAAGTGTCATTTATACCTGTAAAATAAACGTTTTTTACATACGAATACAGAGTTTATTATAGCACAAAAAAGCCTGTATTTCCACGCAAAATCATAGGAAATACAGGCAAAAAAGTATCTTATTAAATGCAATCCCAAAACACAGCACCATATGCTCTTAAAACATATGAAATATTCAGCTACTCCGGTAAAAGCCCAAATTCCTTTAACAATTTCTTCTGGTATTCCGGATCTGATGCCGATCTTATAAAAAAAGCCACATACGTTCCCAAAAATCCTTGGTCACAGTATGCAGCTTATTCAATCATCCACGATCACGTTACCTACGATCCGTACCACAATTACACCTGATCATTCAGCAGAACCTTCTCCATCCAGAAGTGCCTTATAAATATCCCTCTTGGAAACACCACGATCCCTAGCGGCAAGCTTCATAGCATCCTTTCTGGAATTCCCCTGCTGCTCATACATCGCCACATGCTCCGCAATGGAAACCTCCTCCCAGGAAGCACGCTTCTCCGCTTCCATTTCACTGCGGCTTCTGCCCTCGATCACAAGGACACACTCACCCAGTGGCTTCTCATCTTTATAAAAATCCATCAGATCATCGATCGTCGTCCGAAACGCCGTCTCATGTTTCTTTGTCAGCTCCCTGCAAAGAGTCATCCTGCGGTTACCAAGTGCCTCTCTGAGCTCGCCAAGGGTCCGTACAAGCCTGTGAGGCGCCTCATACAGGATAATAGTCCTCGTCTCGCTGGAAAGCTCTTCCAGAATCGTTTTTCGCTCTTTCTTATCCGCCGGAAGAAACGCCTCGAAGGCAAAACGCCTGGTATGCAGACCTGACAAAGTCAGAGCAGTAATACAGGCAGCAGGCCCCGGCAATGAAGTCACCTCAATACCAGCTTCGTAACACATAGCTGCAAGTTCTTCTCCAGGATCTGAGATACCTGGAGTTCCTGCATCTGTGATCAACGCAATGTTTGTGCCTGAGAGCATTTTTTCCACAAGAACGTGACCTTTGTCGATCTTATTATATTCATGATAACTGGTCATGGGGGTTTTTATGTCAAAATGATTTAAAAGTTTAATACTGTTGCGGGTATCTTCCGCAGCGATTAAGTCCACTTCCCGAAGGGTTCTTAGGACTCGAAGGGTGATGTCTTCGAGGTTTCCTATGGGGGTGGCGCATAAGTATAGTTTTCCGTTTTGTTTCATATTTTCCTCTTTTCTCGCTTAACCGCGGGGAGTTGTTTTCCACTTGGCCGTGGGGGATATTCCGCTTGACCGCGGGGGGGTGTTTAAGTTTGGGAACTTTGAAAACCGCAAAGGGGCCGCAAAGCCGCGCCCCCTCTGCACACCCCTTGGGCTTTTTTTAAGTAGTGCAAGGGATTCGTTGTTCTTATTTGTTGACTTGTGTCTATATGCTTCGGTATTCAGCGCACTATGCTGTGCCGATGTTGTTTTATTTCTTCACTTTCTCTGTGGTTCTCTTCTGGCAAGGTGTCTGTATTCTTCGATACTCAGCGCGCTACGCTGTGCCGATGTTGTTTTATTTCTTCACTTTCTCAGTGATTCACTTCTGGCAAGGTGTCTGTATTCTTCGATACTCAATGCGCTACGCGTTGCGATCTCTCGCTTTGAATCTCAGGCGAGGGGAGGCAGGCTGCTGGTGGTGACGTTAGCGGAGCCCCCGTCAGCGAGGTGAGGATAGCTGCTGCCACCGAGCGCACTGTTTGAGCGAAGCGAGTTTGCGCGAATGGCAGCAAACCGGCGCCGCAGCCGAGCAGGGGGCGCAGCGTGTCACCACCAGCAGCCTGCCTCCCCTCGCCGTCCCTTCACCAACCGAAGTTCCACAGCCACCATCACCTCCCAGCCATCCAGCGCAGCGCCGATGGCCCAAAACCTCCCGAGCAGCCACCCCAATCTCTCACAACCAAACAACCAACCAGGCAGCCACCCTAAGCCACAACATCACAACATTCACACCATCCGATACAACTCCAAAATATCCTTAGTATAAACCCCAGGCCTCTCATAAACCACCAGCGGCCGTTCAACCTGGATCCTGGAATTCCCGCCCTTACAGGCCTCGATCAACACCATATTCGGCTCCTTATCAATAAAAGGATACACCAGCTGCATCCTCTTAGGCTCTAGCTTATACTTCGTCAAAGTCGCCATCAGCTCCACCAGTCTGAAAGGCCTGTGCACCAGAAAAAACCTCCCCCGGTCCTTCAGAACCCGGGCAGCCTGACAGGCCACATCATCAAAAGTACAAAGAATCTCATGCCTCGCAATCGCCTTGGGAACATGCGGATTCGTTAACCCATGCTGTCCGATCATATACGGCGGATTACACGTCACCACATCAAAAGAAGCCGCCCCAAAAATCCCGGCAGCCTCCTTGATATCACCTTCAACGATCCGAACCCTGTCCTCAAGACCATTATATCTCACACTACGGTCAGCCATCTCCGCACACTCATGCTGGATCTCCAGCCCCGTAAAATGCTCCCCATCCGTACGGTCAGAAAGCAAAATCGGAATAATTCCCGTGCCAGTCCCCATATCCAGTGCAACCTCACCCTTCTTCACCCGGGCAAAACCAGACAACAGAACCGCATCCATCCCGAAACAGAACTTCTTCGGATCCTGGATCACAAACAACCCATTCTGAAGATCATCCACACGCTCACCACATTTAACAAGATCACTTCTCATTCGGTTTTGAATCTCCCTTTTTAGCCTCTTTCTCATCGTGGTCAGCAGAACCTGCACCACCCTTACCTTTTTTCTTCTTGGGGCGGAACTTCAGATCACGAACCGGAAACTCCTGGATCTCCTTCTCATCGTTAACATCCACAACAATCTTAACCATCTGACGGAGAACATTCACACTCTGAACTGTACCGGTAATACCCTGCGGTGTAGTCACTATATCACCAATTCCCGGAAGATTCCGGTTCAGCTCCTCATAAGTTTCCTGCTCATTCTTAAGACAGCACATCAGACGTCCACAAACACCTGAAATCTTCGTCTGGTTCAGAGAAAGATTCTGCTCTTTCGCCATCTTAATGGAAACCGGTGCAAATTCGGAAAGATACGTATGGCAGCAAAGCGTCCTTCCACAGATACCAATACCACCAAGGATCTTCGTCTCATCACGGACACCGATCTGACGAAGCTCAATCCTTGTCTTAAACACAGACGCCAGATCCTTAACAAGCTGACGAAAATCAATCCGCCCGTCCGCTGTAAAATAAAACAGCACCTTGTTATTATCAAACGTATACTCCGCATCGATCAGCTTCATCTCAAGCCCATGTTCACGGATCTTCTTCTTGCAGATCTTAAAAGCCTCTTTCTCCTTCAGACGGTTCTCAGCCTCATGCTCCTCGTCCTCTTTTGTCGCAACACGGAGAACTTCCTTCAGCGGATGCACCACCTCGTCCTCCCTCACACTGCGCGGCTCCAGAACAACACGGCCATACTCCACACCGCGGGCAGTCTCCACGATCACATGATCGCCGACCTTCACCTTATAGTTCTTCGGATTAAAATAATAAATCTTACCAACGTTACGAAATCTAACTCCAACTACCATTTCCATTCTATTTCTCCCTAATTGTCAGGAACAGGAGCTCCAGGGCAAGTTCGAGATTAACATTGGCACGGAGACGCACCTTGGTCTTCTCCAGTGCTTCAAGGATCTTTTCGATATTCTCATAAGAACGCTCGCTGGCCTGCTCTCTGATAAAATTAATCTCCTGTTTAAAAACCAGGTTGTCAATTTCCCTTGTTGCCTTAAACATCAGAACATCGCGGAACCAGAACTGAAAAATATCCAGGTAATCATTGATATTATTCTTATCAGCAGTCAGAGTCTTAATTGCCTCTGTCAGCTCATAAACTTCCATGGAATTGGCATATTTCAAAATCTTCAGTGCATTGGCCGTCATATCCGCAAACTCCTGGGAAGTAGCGGCCTCCTTCGCCTTGCCAATGCTGCCCTGTGCATAGGACGCATCGATCTCAGCCTGATAATCCGGCACCTGAAGATGCTCCATCAGATATTTTTTCACAAGACCATCATCCACTACTTTCAGATCCAGACGCACGCACCTGGAACGGATGGTAGGAAGAAGGCTGTCGATATTGCTGGTCAACAACAAGATTACCGCATATTCCGGCGGCTCCTCGATTGTTTTCAAAAGGGCATTCTGCGCCTGTACTGTCATCATCTCCGCATCCGGAATGATATAGATCTTATACGGACTGCAGTACGGCTTGATATCCACATCATGGACAACCTGCTCACGCACCTCATCAATACTGATACTGCCAGGTTTCTCATGTGTCACTGTGATAATATCCGGATGATTCTTGCCGATCACCTTCTTACAGGAATCACAGGTCATACACGGTTCAGATTCTCCTGATTCACACTGCAGTGCTGCCGCAAAAGTCCCCGCAAGAAGTTTCTTGCCGGAGCCCGGTTCTCCCGTAAAAATATAAGAGTGGGACACCTTCCCTGTCTCTATCGCATTCTTCAAATGCCTGATTATATCGTCATGGCCGATGATGTCATGAAATCCTGCCATAAGAATCACCTCTTTCTGCCTTTTGTGTCCTCCGTCATACCCGGCGGACATCTTTCATCTAATTATAACATAATCTTCTGTATAAAAAAAACTATTTTTCCCTATTGTACAGATTTTATATAATTTCCAATTTCCTTCACACATTCATCCAGATTATGATTCTGAAAGCGCTTCCATATACCAGCTTTCAGAATATTTTCTTCTGAAAAATCATTCTGGTCCGCCAGAAAACGCCTGCACATCTCCTCATACTTCGGCACTTCCTGAGTTCTCTCACGGGCAAGGGCACGCTCCAGACGCTCCCCGTCCTCCACTTCTATATAAACAGGACGCATCACATCATCCCCATAATACTCCCGAAGTTTCACAAAAGACTCCAGCGTACCGATTCCCAGATAGCTGTCATTTCCCACGGAAACCTGCCCGTCATCCGCTGTAAAATATGTCCACGGACCATAAACCGTCTGATAAGTCCTGGCCTCGATCAGCTTCCCGTTTCTCCGGAACTCCTTCAGTTTATTTTCATCCACAAAAAAATATTCTCTTCCGTTCTCTTCTCCAT
Organism: Blautia sp. MCC283; assembly: GCF_018785565.1. Lineage (NCBI taxonomy): Bacteria > Bacillati > Bacillota > Clostridia > Lachnospirales > Lachnospiraceae > Blautia > Blautia sp. MCC283. The sequence continues at coordinate 49,539 of NZ_WQQB01000017.1, forward strand.
CACGGATCGGCCGGGTGGTATAGATCACAAGCCGCCTCAGTCCCAGCTCCTGGTCCGCCTCCAGCTGCCTGTAAATACTATCCTTACCGGAAGAACTTTTTCCCATAATGTAAAAAATCTTTCCCACTCTGTCTCCTCTGCTTTCCGCGCATTACTGCTCACACTTCAGCCCAATCCAATATATCCCATAGCCAAAGCAGACAATCCGTTTGCTGCCTTCCCACAGATCAGCAATACACAGAATTTTCACTGTCAGTTATCACTGTCATACATCTCATGTTTCATTCTTCACAACGCACACAGTCTCACTTGTCTGGTCACTCAGGCCCTGTACCTCAAAGCCCTGTTCCAGGTATCTTCTCACATTTTTTACGAAATGTCCAGAAATCTGTTCCCCCGGAACGATCAGCGGGATTCCCGGAGGATAAAGATATGCAAACTCCACAGAAGTGCGCCCGATACATTCCTCAAGGGCACAACGCTCAGATTCCGCATCCATCGCCTGAGAAATTCGCATCATCTGCTTCATTTTTCCATTCTTCAATGGTTTTTCTTCCTCCGCCTCCTTTTTACATTTTAACGATTCACGCCTGTCGATCTCTTCAACGGCTTCGCAAAGTCTTCGAAATCCCTCAGCCGTATCTCCAACTGCTGCCAGCGCCAGAACATAATTCTCCGCCTCCATCTCCATTTCCAGATGGAACTCCTCCCTGAGGATCTGATGCAGCTGTCTTCCATTCAATGAGCTGTTCACTGTCGACAGCAATATCTTGGATCTGTCGAAATCAAAAACTCTCTGGCATTCACAAACTTCCGGAGTGACCAGCCGGATATATTTACACTTTCCAAGACGCTCCCTGGCTTTTTCCAGATTGTCCGTAAATACCTGGAACATTTCATCCCCTTCCCGCTCCAGCTTATCCATACACGCATCAATACTACTCATAAGAATGTAAGAAGGGCTGCTGCTCTGATAAATTCTCAGAAAACGCTTCAGTTTTTCTCTGCTTATCCGCTCGCTGCACAGATGGATCACCCCCGTCTGCGTCAGACACGGCAATGTTTTATGTACGCTGTTGATCACCACATCCGCACCAAGCTGCGCCGCAGACACCGGAAAATAATCCGAAAAACGAAAATGTGCCCCATGAGCCTCGTCCACGATCAGCGGCACACCATAATGATGAGCAACCTCCGCGATCTTCGCCACATCTGACACGATCCCGTCATAAGTCGGGGAAGTGATCAGAACCGCCTCGATTTCCGGATTCTCTGCCAGATACATTTCCACACAGCTCGGTGAGATTCCTCCGTTTATCCCCAGTTTTGGATCTTCATGTGGATAAATATACGTAGCACCCAGATCTCTGAGGTAGATTGCGTGATAAACTGCTTTATGGCAATTCCTTGCCACCAGGATCTGACCACCCTTATCTACAGCCGCAGACACCGCCGCCAGAATCGCCCCGGAACTTCCGTTAATACTGTAAAAACTCTCCGGCACACCATAAAGCCGTGCAACATCCTCCTGGGCCCTTTTCAGAATATCCTCTGCATGATGCAGGTTATCGAACCCGTTGATTTCCGTAATATCCCTCTCTACCGGAAAATCTCCATCCACAGCCAGTGGATTTCTCTTATGCCCGGGCATATGAAATGGGTAAAAATCACTTCTGCCGTATGCCTCCAGTTTTTTATATAATCTGTCTTCCATAATTCTCCCTTTCGTCCAGATAATAATAAAGAGGGGCTATCATCAAAACGATATTCCCCTCTGTTTTATCACATCTCAGTAAAGTCAATCCTCAGATCCTCATAAATTCCAACCTTAACCGAATCCTGAAATGTATACTGTTCCGTATCTTCATTCTCAAAATCATATACCATTATCTGATTCTTCGTCGGATCCACGATCCAGTATTCTCTCACACCGGCAGTCCTGTATTTAAACAGCTTCGTGTAGTAGTCCATACGCCTGCTTGAAGGAGAAACGATCTCAATGATCCAGTCCGGAGCTCCTTTACAACCTCTGTCATCCAGTTTATCAGAATCACAGATAACGGAAACATCCGGTTCCACGTAAGTATTTGTTTTCTCATCCAGATACACTGCAAACGGTGCAGCAAATACTTCACATTTCCCTTTATTGTCATCTATATAGTTGCCTATTTTTCTGGACAAAATGCTCGAGATCCTCTGATGTCTCGTATTCGGTGGCGACATATAATAAATTTGTCCATCGATCAGTTCCGCTCTTTCGCCCTCCGGCAGAGCATAAATATCCTCTATCGTATAAACTTTTTCTTTCAACAGCGGCATATTTCCACTCCTCTCAAAAACACCTGGTAAAATGTACACCTTTATTTCGCTCTGCATTCATACGCGCATACAGCAGCTCCATCTGAAGATTTCCCGATACACTCACACCTTAAACCGGTATCCCACACCCCAGATTGTCTCAATATACTGAGGCTTGGCCGTATTAAACTCGATCTTCTCACGGATCTTCTTGATATGAACCGTAACCGTGGCGATATCACCCACAGACTCCATATCCCAGATTTCCCGGAAAAGCTCTTCCTTCGTAAATACCCTGTTTGGATTCTCCGCCAGGAAAGTCAGAAGATCAAACTCCTTGGTAGTAAATGTCGTCTCCTCGCCATTGACCCATACACGTCTGGCTGTCTTATCAATCTTAATGCCACGGATCTCGATCACATCATTCTTATGCACATTGGAACCAACCAGACGGTTATAACGCTCCATATGAGCCTTCACACGGGCAACCAGCTCACTTGGGCTGAACGGCTTGGTCATATAATCGTCTGCACCAAGTCCAAGTCCACGGATCTTATCGATGTCATCCTTCTTCGCGGAAACCATGATGATCGGCGTATTTTTCTCCTCACGGACCTGTCGGCAAATATCGAAACCGTCCACCTCCGGAAGCATCAGATCCAGAATGATCAGATCAAAATCCTCCTTCATGGCACGTACAAGACCTGTATCACCACGGTTCTCGATCTCCACTTCAAACCCCGAAAGCTCCAGATAATCCTTCTCAAGATCCGCAATCGCTTCCTCATCCTCTATGATCAAAATTCTACTCATTAATCGGTACCTCCTGATATTTTCTAAGAACAAAATACATGATCGTTCCAATTCCCAGCCTGCTTGTAGCCCAGACCTTTCCTCCATGATCCTCCATGATCTTCTTTACGATGGAAAGTCCGATACCGCTTCCTCCTTTGGAAGAATTTCTGGAAACATCGGTACGGTAAAAACGGTCAAAAATATACGGCAGATCCTTGGCGGCAATTCCTTTACCATTATCCTCGATCTCCACCTGGATAAAATCACCCACATCCTTCACACGAAGCTGGATGATCCCCTTGGGCTTCTCCATATATTTAATGGCATTGCTCACAATATTATGGATCACACGGCGGATCTGCTCTCCATCTGCGATCACCTGGACATCTTTCTCCACATAATTGGCATACACAAGCTCAATTCCCTTGGTTTCCATCTCAAGTCCAAGTTCCTCCGCACAGTCCGAAAAATAATCCTCCACATTCAGCTTGCTGAACGTATACGGAATACGGTTGGTATCGATCTTGGAATAAAACGTCAGCTCATTGATCAGGTGATCCATCTCATTGGTCTTATTATAAATAGTACGCACATACCGGTTCATCTTCTCCGGTGTATCTGCCACACCATCCATAATCCCCTCCACATAACCCTTCACCGCAGTGATCGGTGTCTTCAGGTCATGGGAAATATTACTGATCAGTTCCTTGTTCTCCTTATCCATCAGGATCTTCTCTTCCGTGGACTCCTTCAGCCGTTTACGCATCTCCTCAAAATCCTGGCAAAGCTGGGAAAATTCATCCTTCCCCTCAACCTCCAGCACAAAATCCAGATTACCCTCTTTGATGTTCTGGGTTGCCTTACGAAGCTTCACCAGCGGAACCGCAATACTCCTGTAGATCCAGAGACCTACAGACAGCGCTGTAAAAACAAGAATGATCGTTGCCGTCAGAATCATATCCTTGGCCATCAGCTTCACCTGACTGCTGGAAGACTGCGCCAGAGAAATATCATAGACCATCTCATTGGAATCAGCAGCCTGACTGCTGCTCTCCTGTACATGTTTCACCTGAGTCCGGCTGAAACCGTAAAGACTTGCTGAAAAAAGAAGCAGCGGCAGCAGGATCACTGCGATAAAGCCCACAATAATACGTGTTTTTAACTTCATCTATATCTCCGTCCTTTATTAATCAAGCGGATATTTGCAATCCACATTTACACACGTATTATAACATAAACTATATTACCCATCTCTAAATTTTCTATAAAAAAGCCCCCGGTAGTGCGAATACCGGGGGCTTCAATCTTTGTTCTTTTGGAACTATTATTATCTCTTACAGATATTTCTTCAGAGTCTCAACCTTGTCCAGATGCTCCCATGGAAGGTCAACATCTGTACGGCCAAAGTGACCATAAGCAGCAGTCTGTTTGTAGATCGGACGGCGAAGATCAAGCATCTTGATGATACCAGCCGGACGAAGGTCAAAATTCTCACGAACGATCTCAACAAGCTTGGTCTCAGAAAGCTTACCAGTTCCGAAAGTATTCACACTGACAGATGTCGGATGTGCAACACCGATTGCATAGGAAAGCTGGATCTCACACTTGTCAGCAAGACCTGCTGCAACAATATTCTTAGCAACGTAACGAGCTGCATAAGCTGCAGAACGGTCTACCTTTGTGCAGTCCTTACCGGAGAAAGCACCGCCGCCGTGACGTCCTGTTCCACCGTAGGTATCAACGATGATCTTACGTCCTGTCAGACCACTGTCACCGTGAGGTCCGCCGATAACAAAACGGCCTGTCGGGTTGATGAAATATTTGGTATCCGCGTCAACCATATCAGCCGGGATGATCGCATCAAAAACATATTTCTTAATGTCCTCATGGATCTGCTCCTGAGTAACATCCGGATCATGCTGTGTAGAGCATACAACCGCATCGATTCTCTTCGGTTTGCCAGCCTCATCATACTCAACTGTAACCTGAGTTTTTCCATCTGGTCTTAAGTATTTCAGAGTACCGTCTTTACGAACTTTTGTCAGCTGCTGTGCAAGCTTATGTGCCATGTTGATGGCATAAGGCATATACTCCTCAGTCTCGTTGGAAGCATAACCAAACTGAAGGCCCTGGTCACCGGCACCGATGGAATCCAACTCATCCTCGTTCATGTTATCCTCTTTCTGCTCAAGCGCCTTGTCAACACCCATAGCGATATCTGTGGACTGTTTGTCAAGAGCTGTGATAACTGCGCAGGTATCTGCGTCAAAACCATAATCAGCATTGTCATATCCAATCTCACGGATCGTATCACGAACGATCTTCTGGATATCAACGTTAGCCTTGGTTGTGATCTCACCCATAACAAGTACAAGACCTGTAGTAGTAGCAGTCTCGCATGCAACACGGCTCATTGGGTCCTGCTCCATCATAGCGTCAAGGATGGCATCGGAAATAGAGTCGCAAACCTTGTCAGGATGTCCTTCAGTTACAGATTCAGATGTAAATAAAATTTTCTCCATGTTCTTCTCCTTTTGTAATAAAACAACGGTCATAGACATAAAAAACAGCCCGTACAATCCGGACTGTTTAAGTTCTGTAAACAATCCTCTTATTGTTCGATTGCTCGCTCAGGTTGGCACCTTCCAGAATATTCCGGGGTTGCCGTGGCTTCTCAGATCCTTTGTATCTCCACCACTCTGAATAAAAGGCTATCTTTTATGAAATTACTGCAACACATACAATATACTTCTCCTTACCAAATGTCAAGAAATTTTTTATGTAAAACTCTCTTTTGATAAAAAAAAGACAATATTCCCATTCCCTGTTGTTTATCTCTCATCCGCCGTTACAGTAAAAATATTCGTAAAACGGTTCTCCATATCCAGCGAAAGACCAGACATCTCTGTCTGGCCTTTCTGATGATCATTCTTTACAATGATTCATTTTATTATTTTTTCTTTTTTCTTTTTACTGCAAAACCTGCTGCACCGCCAACTACGATCGCTGCTGCAAGGATGCCAACCCATACACCGATCGGTGTATTATCGCCGGTCTTTACAGAAGTACGTCCTGTTGTTCCGCCTCCATCATTATTGGTTGATGTAGAACCTCCAGGTACTGGTGTACTTGTTCTCTCAGAAGGTGTTACTGTTGGCTGTCCGCTCGGTACCGGTGTATTCGTTACCGTCGGCTCCGGTGTTGTATTCTTACTGTTAGTGATATCCATGGAGTTTTCATAACTCTCACTTTCGTTCAGAATGATATCACCTTCACCGTCGATCTCATATGCGAAAGAATCATGATCAACCGGATTTCCATCCTTATCAGTCTCCATAACTGTATAGGTAACTGACTCAGGTTCTGTATTCTCCGGGAAAGAAATCTCTATATCGACAGAACCGTTCTGATTCAGTTCTCTGATCGTACCCTCAACAAGATTCAGAGAGTCATCTGCTCCTGTCTCAAATACAGCTGCATAGAAAGTATCCGGTACCGTTGTCTCCTGTCCGTCAACAAGAACCTTCTTATTGATCTTAATATGTCCTTTCAACGCAAATCCAGTCGGAATGAAAGAATAATAGTTATTTACATATGATACCGATTCTGTAGAACCATTCTGGCTGATCTCTGCCTCATTGGTCGCATTTTCATTGGAATCAGTTACATCATAGTAATAGGACTTTCCTTCATCTATAATGATTGAATCATTAATAGTCATCGGATCGCCATTCTCGTCCAGCTCAAATACATAATATTTTCCATCTGGTACATTTGCCCAGGTAGCCGTTCCGCTGCTTGCTTTTACAAGGCGGATATCTTTCATGTAGTCACTTCTGAACGGGATTGTTCCCTTATCATCCAGGAAAAGACCAACTTTATAGGTTGCATCATCTGCTTCCATTTCGATAACATCGAAAGTATCCTGATTAATATAGTACAGTCGTTTTGTAACCTGGATCTTTGTTTCCTTATCACCATCACGGGTTATCGTCTTCGGATATGCCTGCACATTATAAGTCCAGCCAGTACCTTCCTCTACAAAAGGAACCGTCAGTACCATCGGTGAAACAGATACATTCGGGTCATCCGGATTGCTCTGCACGATCAGATATACACCCTCAGCCATGTTATTGTACACAATGTTTCCATTCGCATCTGACTGCATTTCGCTTCCGCTGATCCCTGCTTTTTTTACTGCCGCGGAAAGAGACTCCGCCGCTTTGTACCAGTCTTCTGCTGTTTTGATATTCTCGAAATCGATTCCTGTAAACTGAAGTGCGCCATCCGCCACAAAATGTACGTTTCCGTCAAAAGTCACACCACCAACTTTATAAAGTGTCAGCTTCACATTTGGAATCGGCTTTACTGTTCCGTCATCTCCAGCTTCCTGCACCGTCAGAGTGATCGTACCGGTTTTACCGGCTTCATAATCATCTGCCAGAACTACCTGTGAAATACTGCCGATCAGCATTACAGCCATTACCAGAAATGCCAGAAAGCTGTTTAAAAAATTTTTCCGCTTAGTTCTCTTTTCCACTTTTTTCTGCCTCCTCTTTTCCTCCCGATCCCCGTCGCTTTCCACTGCGGCGGACGATCAGATAAACCAGCAGTATCAAGATAACAAGCACTGCACCTCCCGCAGCCAGCACTTTCTTTGGATCTGTCTGTGCAAGTTTCTGCGGAATTGTATCATTACTCTTCTCTTCTTCCACATATTCCGTACGGGTTCCCCGCACAAGAAGTCTGTGTGTATTTACTCCATATGGGGTACAGGTCACAAGTGTTACAAGATCTTTTCCCTCTACGATATCCAGTTCACTTGTTTCTTCCGGAAGAACCGTTTTTATCTGATCTACTTTATATGCCAGATTCTTTCCCAGGATATGCAGGATAAAAATATCTCCCACTTCCATCTGATCCAGATCTGTAAAAAGCTTCGCATTGGGAAGTCCACGATGAGCTGCCAGTACCGCATGAGTACTTTCGCCTCCAATCGGAAGACTGGTTCCCTCTACATGACCAACACCTTTTTCCAGTACATTTTTGCTTAATCCATGATAAATCGCCAGCTTTGCCTGAATCTTCGGGATCTCAATACTTCCCATCAGGCCATCGCCATTCGGATCAAGAACTTCATCGTAAGGATGCGTCGGTTCGTAATCTTCCTCTTCATTAAACGCATCTACAATACTGTTCACGGGATGTTCCGCATTATATTCTTCTGCTTCTTTCCAGAGCTTTTCATAGTTGTCATCAGAAAGATCTGTAACCGCCTGATCGTAAGTACTGATCAGCTGTGCATTTCTGTACTGATTCCACATATCACTGACCGTCGGATAAAGAAAAATTCCCGCTCCCACCAGAAAAGCCGCTGCGATAAAGATATTAAGGACAATACTGCCCTTTTTCTTCTTTTTCTTTTTAGCCATACATCATTATTTCCTGCGTCGTTTTTTGTTCTGAACAAAATTGACAGCTGCTACGAGCACAGCTGCGATCACAATACCGATCACAACACAAAGTATCAGCATCGGAAGTGTCGGATTGGAAATTCCAGTCGCCTTCTTCTCTGACTTCTGAACCGTCTTTGCAGCCTTAACAGTCGTTCTGTGCCCTCTGACCAGAATCCTGTGTGTGTTTACTGCATACGGTGTACAGGTAACAAGTGTCACATAATCCTTACCTTCTGTGATTGCCAGCGAATCGGTCTCCTCCGGAAGAACCGTCTGGATCTGATCCACTTCATAGGCAAGTGTCTTCCCCAGAATATGCAGGTAAAAAACATCTCCCTTTTCCACAAGGTTCAGATCTGTAAAAAGCTTGGCACTTGGAAGTCCTCTGTGTGCGGAAAGGATTGCATGTGTACTCTCACCACCAACCGGAAGACTGCTGCCAAACAGATGTCCTGCACCTTTCTCCAGTGACTCATCTGTGGTGTAATGATAGATTGGAATCTGTACATCGATCACCGGGATCTCCACATATCCCATCATTCCATCACCGTTCAGATTCAGAAGGGACTCATATGTACTGTCCGTTTCCCCATCCCTTACGGAAAAAGCATCCGGTACACTTTCCTGTTTGATCTGTTCGTTATATTCCTCTGCTGCCTTCCACATGCTGTCGATCTTCTCCGAATTATCCTCCGAAGAAACACTGCTGCTATATTTGCTGATCAGTAAATTGTCCCTGTGCTTATTCCAGGCATCACTGATCATCGGATACAGCAGTATGGACAATCCTATCAGAAACAGCAACCCAAGTCCAATATAATTTTTCTTCTTATTCTTACTCATAGGTTTCTCCATACTGTTGTATTACCACTCCCGGCCTCCGAAGAGGCCGGGCGGTAACTGATTTACTTAATTATTACTTTGGTTCTGTTGTTTATAAATATTTAGAAAAATCTGACCAAATGATCTGTCTGGATTACTCCTCAGATCCTTTTCTGCGGCTCATGAAGAATGCGCCAGCAGCACCAGCCATAACTACAACACCGATGATAGTGAAGAGATATGTTCCCATTCCACCTGTGGATGGAAGCTCACCAAGTTTGGTATCTTTTACTGGTAATGTTACATTACGAGTTTCTGCTGAATCTTTTGTAAGTGTTACAGTAGGAATATTTGGATTAATCTGATATCCCTGAGGTGCTTTAGTCTCTACGATTGTGTATGTTCCTGCACCAAGACCTTTTACTTTAACGCTTCCATCTGTTGCCTCTACGTCTGTTGTAGCAGCTGTTTTCTGCGCTTCTGTCATATCATCTGTAAGCAGTGTATAAACGCCATCACTTTCTTTTACGAACTTAAGAACGTTGTCATCCTTATCTTTAATCTGGAAGATTGCACCCTTCAGTGCATTACCATCAAGATCTGTTTTGTTAATTGTGATTGATCCAGACCAACCTTCTACTTTAGGTTTGTCACTAGAATTATTAGTGGATGCCTCATTAGTGTATTTTTCATCATTTGTAATAGTAGCTGTTACTTCTACTCTTACACTCTGTCCAGCATGAATATTTTTATCTCCAATATATTCATCAGTAAATTTTACAGTTAAAGCATCACTTGTTGGTAACTCTTTATCCAATGTATACGCTTCATTAAGAGTTACTTCTGTTCCATTTACCAGTACTTTTATACCTGTAATTTTCATTCCTGTTGATTTATCTGTAATCGTAAATGTTTTGTTTTCTGTTCCCTTCTCATAACTTGGGAATGTAGTATCAATATTGAATTTTACTTCCTCACCATTTTTTACAAATGACTGATTTTCATCATTTAATGTTTTTGTAATCTTATAATTAGATGCTTTTGCATTAATTTCTTTGTTAGCCGGAATAATTAAATGATTGACTCCATCATATCCGTAAGTACCCTCACCCATAACATTGTATGTTGTTGTTTTTCCAGCTGCAATGATCATATATGCACCAATTTCAAGGTTCTTGAAAGTATATGATGCTGTATCAACAGTAACTTCTTCTACTAATGCACTATCAGGAACTATTGTAGCTAATGTTTCCCAATCAATTGTAGCTACATTATCAACAACTGACGCATGATCTTTGGCCCACTCTTCGATAGTCCAATTACTCTGCTCCTCACTAAATCCAACTACTTTGTACAGTTTTAAAACTGTTTTATCATTCTCAGTTAAACCATTTACTGTAATACTTCCTGTTGCTGCCGGTGTAGCTGATGCATCAGCTGCAAATACTGTTGCGCACATAGACAGAACCATGATCGCTGCCATTAATAATGCGCTGACTTTCTTAAATAAATTCTTCATAAATTAAGCTCCTTTCTTTCTCTGCTTTTTTTCTTTTTCATTTCCCCTCGTATTGCCATATTTACAATTAATGATTGTTACGCCTTCTTTGCTTCTTCCTCCCTTCGTTTATTATTTATAAACAACAGGAGTGCAGTTGCAAGAATCGCTACACCACTGATTGTAAATCCATAGATTCCGGGGCCACCGGCACTTGGTAAGGAATAAAGTTTCGCATTTTTAATTGTTAAAACTTTATTTTCCAATGTCCACATCTCACCATCCTGTGCCGGATTACCATTTTCTTCGTTAACAAGTGTTACATTTCCTAATTCAACTTTGAAGTAAATACTGCTGCCTAATATCGAATATCCTTTTGGAGAAGTAATCTCTGTCAGTTTATAAATACCTGACTCCAGATTATTGAGTTCAATCTCTGAAGAATCATTCTTTACTTCTACTTCATTCTCAATCTGTATCCAGCTGTCACCCTCTTTCCGTTCTAATCTGAATTTAGAACCAGTTAAGAAATGACCTTCCGTATCTGTTTTCTGCAGATCCAGATTGGTTCGTGCCTCGTTCGTGTAGGAAGCAACCCCCTTTACACCACCAGCTGTATACGTGTACTCTCCTGTAATAACATTCTTTTTGTTTACGTCATTACCAAGTACAAAAGTAAGTGATTTACTTTCATTTGAAACATCGGATTTAGAATTTTCACAATCTGTTTCCGTACCAACCTCGAATGCACTAATTGTATAACCCGGCGTATTTGCTTCTGTTACAGTATAGCTTCCTCTTGAAAGGTCTGCCAATGTAACATTTCCGCTTGTTTCACCAGCCTTAACTGTCACAATTACCGGACTATTGGAAACATCATTACCATCCTTATCTTTTACATTAAATGCAAAGGTTCTGTTTTCACTAGATGCTTCTGTTACATTCTTTATGATCTGAAGCTGGCCCTTAATAACATGAATTTTATAAGTGCCATAAAGATTTCTGTTATTCGGATTGTAAGCTTTCTCATCTCCTACGAAATGCTGCATTCCATCACTTGTGGTGGTATTCTTCTTACTATCATCGGTTGATGTCGTATTCGGCTTATATGTTACCTCCAGATAATACTCTGTATCACCATCAGGTGTGGTTGCCATATCCTCTTCCTGGATATTGATTCTGTTTCCCTTCTCATCTTTCTTGAACCATTGCTTAATAATATGTCCGTTCGCATCTGCAGCACCTATTGTACCCTTTAAATACGATGTCTCTGATTCGCTAAACAGCTGATTCAAAATTGTATCATTTGTTGGTACTGTATCACCTTTGTAGATCCAAACTTCTTTGTCCTTGACTACTAAATTCACTTTAACATTAATTGTCGGCTGTGGCAACTCAACATCGCCATATCCTGTAGAAATCTTGGAGCCCGGTGATACGTTGGTTGTAACATTGGTTCCACCAACGAAGCTGTCTTTGGCTTTTACTTTGACTGTTTTATTCCATTCGCCATTTTTCTTCTTGTTTGGTATCGTCTGATCTGTCCACTCGATCTTATAACATCCATCGACCAGAGATACCGTACCACCATTTACTTTAACACCATTATTCAAGTCATCCTGTGTATATAACGTTCCATCATCTTTCAGAAGATCAAACCTCGAATCAATTATATCCGTAACTGTTGCTCCGGTAATTGCAATGTCCTGTGTGATCGTATTCTGAATGTCTCTGAAAATCTCGCCCAGTTTTGTTGCGTCATTCGCAGTAAATGCACAATTTGGAGAAGCTATTCCCGGATAATTCGTGCTTCCATCACCTGCTAGGAATTTTGCTTCATTGCTGTTATCATCGAATCCATAACCAATAGTATAGACCGTGTATCTAGCCTCTTTCAATGCATTGGCTGCTGTCTCTGCATTTGTCTTCGCATCAGAATCCCACTCATCATCCGTTCTGTTTCCTGTTGGAGCTCCATCTGTAAACAGAATCACATATTTCGGATTCCCATCATTAGCTACTGCATCTAATAACTCTTTGGCCTTGTTTAGTCCAATCGCTGGTGTTGTACCACCATAAGCCTTTAAGTTATTTGCAAATGATATTAATATATCCTTATTCTTCTCCTCTCCTGTATTCTTTCCTGCTGGAAGCAACCCCTGCGTTGCACCATTACTGCTATGATCTTGGTCGTAATCGCTGCTGAATGCTGTAATTCCAATCTTGCTTTCCGGTGACTTCGATGCAGTATCTGTTATAAACTGGTCTACGGAATCCTGTAATGCCTGAAGTCTTGTTTTAGTTTCTCTTGTATAAATTTTATAATCAGTGTAGTAATTCGAAGCTTCATACCTGCCAATATACCACTCACTATACCGCTTACTATACTTCATTTCTTTATAAGAACCATCTTTTTCTACATAATAAGTAGTCTTTTTATCAAGCTTCTCTCTTCCTTCCGGCGTATTATCAGCAATATAAGTATAATTGTTTATTTTTTTATCCATCGAACCGGACACATCCAATACCAGCATAATATCCGCAACCGCTTTTGTTGTAGTCGTCACGGAACTGGTACTGGTCGATGCTGCCTTGATATTAATATCGTAGGTTCTGTCATTCCAGCTATCAACTTTTGCGGTCTTACTATACTCCATACTGGATTTAATGATTTCTTCCGGTGTCTCATTCACGATCTCGTTGTCTGTTACCTCATTACCTGAACTGTCTTTGAGTGTTGTAGTAACCAGTGTATCGCTCGTCTTTGTTACTTCGACCGTCCATACCGCATCAGATTTCACATAACCAGCCGGTGCCTGGAGTTCCTTCAGGTAATAGATACCTGCACGAAGCCTGTCAAATGTTACGGTTCCGTCTTTTCCGGATGTCACTGTTTCAAGCTGTGTAGTACAATCCTCATCTGTATAAAGAGCAAAACTTGCTCCGCTCAGTCCGGTACCGTCTTTATTCACCTTGTTAAATGTCAGTGTTCCAAGCGCGTCTGTTGTGACCTGTGAAATTCTGGCATTTGGAATGGTGAAGTTCATATAACAGTTGGAAGCACCTGCACCTCGCTCCATATAAAGGATCGTTAAGGTATGCTCTGCCTTTTTCTGTTCATCTGTCAGCTGGGTTTTGTCCTGATTTGTATTTAACAAATACTTCCACAGATCTACAGTAGAAGTAGCTGCGTTATGGATTCCGCCAAGATCAATAACTACTTGTTTTCCATCCAGAACGACCCACATATCATCATCACCGGTAAAACTATAACTTAATGGTCCTATATAATCACCAAGTTTGAATTTAATATCATAGCGCATACCAAAATAGTAATTGTGGATTTTATTATCCTCTGTAAGTTGACTATCTACCTTTCTGGTATAAGCTTTTTCATAACTTGATCGAACAGAATCCAACGGGAAGAAATCCGCTCCGGATTTACCATTTTTATCTAAATTATACTGTTCCGTTACATTTTTACCATTTCCGTCTGTTACGCCGGTTAATGTATAAGTATCTCCGCTTCTGTCAAAATTCAGCGTATAATCCCTGTAGACTTTTCTCAAATAATTATCCGTTGAATTTCCGGCCAATAGATCGGAATTTGTGAAAAAGCCCGGATCCGGATAATTAAATTCAACATTTCCGTCTGCATCCAGACCTTTCAGCAGTCCTTTAATGACAGCGTCACTTCCTGTCCATGTGTTAACGCTAAGACCGTCTTTCGTCCAATTATATCCGTAATTCTGGTAGTTTTGTTTTGCCTCACCCATGGTCAGCTTATTCTTGCTGTCTTTGTTCTTACCGTAATTACTTTGTTGGTTGATGGAATAGTCCGATCCGGCTTTTACCGTATAATCATAAAATGTCGGCGCACCGGCGAAATTTACAGTTACAGGTGTATAATATACTTTAACAGTAGCATCCTGTGCCACATTAAACTCACCCGGCTGAACTGTAGATGTTCCGTTAACAGTAACTACTTCTACCTTTGAAATATCCCAGTTCTCCGCTTTCTTACAATCTACCTTCTGACCAATCGTAAGTTCCCGGACATCATCCGCATAAATCTTGCTTGCCGGATTCGTCGTTCCGTCATAATGCTCTATTGTAACATTAATCTTACCATTACGCTTGTTATCTACGATTACATAAGTAGAAAAATGTGTAGTCTCAAACTCAACATTTCCATTCTTATCAACGTTTCCATCCATGTTTTCAATATTGTTCTCATCGTCTACATGGTATACGTCTGCGTCGTTGATCTTTTTCTCATTGTTGAGTGTTACCGCTACCTTCACCGTATTACCTGGCTGAACTTCTTCTCCATCTACCAGGAATTTGATATCGTACGAATAAAGCTTTTCAATGGCTTTCTGTTCTTTGATGGCTTTTTCTGTGATCTGGGCTTCCGCTTCCTGTGTAAGTTCTACCGGTGTTACGGAAAGCTCTGCATTATCCGGAAGATCTGCCGGATCCGTAAGTGTGACTTTAACATTCACTTCGTCACTCTTGTAATCGTATCTGGTAATCTCAGGCTGAGGCTCCTCTTCCTGAATGTCCTCCGCAGGCTCCTGCTCACTGTCATCAACCACCTGCGCCATGTCACTTCTTATGTAGCCTTCCACATCTTCATAGGAAACCTTGTACCAGGTTGTTCCATCTTCTGCGGTAACCGTTTCCAGAACGGTAAGTCTTGTTCCTGCCGGTATGGTTGTTGCTACATCTGCTTCTGTGGATGGGCTTACCCGAAGATTAACATCTTCTCCAATCACTTCCACGATCACCGGCTGTGCTGCCGGTTCCGGTGTGATCGTCGCATCTGTATTTCCGTCATCCGGATCTGTAAGGTCATCTGCCGGTGCTTCCGTAACAGTAGGATCTGCTGCCGGAGTCTCGGTCGGTGTTACTTCCGGATCAGAAGTTCCATCACCATCTGTGAAATCTCCATCCGCTGCAGGCTCCTCAGCCTCAACAGAAATCTCATCCTCAGCATCCTGCACTTCCGGAGCATCCCACATCACTGCAAAAACTGCTGCATTGGAAGTCTGCACCTGAAGAGTCTGAAGCTGTTTGCTCTCATTCACATTCAGAACCTTTAATTCTTCATTTGGCTGTAAGGTAGTAACCTCTGTTTCACCTGTGTTGCTGTTATAATGAAGCTTCTCTGCCGTTACGCTGGTGCTGGCTGCATCGGTAAGTTCCGGTGCTGCCGGTGTCTTGTACTCAATCGTAACATTAACTCTGCCATTCGGCTCAACTCTGTTTCCGTCAGCATCTGCAAAATACACATCATACGCAACAAAACCCTTCAGGCTGCTGCCCTTATCTTCTGCTGCTTTCGCAAGTTTCTGAGATACCGTATCATAAGAAACGGAAGAATTCTCATTCACACTTTCAGCTCTTAATGTTGTATTCTGTGGAAGAGCTCCCTCTTCCTGCGCTTCTGCTGTTACTTTCACAGAATCGTTTTCATATGTAAGCGTAGATTGTTGCTGCGCCTGTTCTCCCTGGTCTGCGCTGCTTACATCCGGTGTCGCTTCTTCGGCCGCTGATCCGGAGACAGATTCACCATCTGTAAAATCCTCCGTTCCATCTCCAAATGTCTCACTTGCGGAGATCGTGTACGCACTTGGCACACAAGATACCATCAACGCCAAAGCCACCATAAATGCCAGGATTTTTTTGATCTTATCTTTCTTCAATCTTTTCATACCTTTCCCGCTTTCCTATGTGTGCATTAACGTGTACTATAATTTTTATTATCTTATTTTTGTTTATATTCCTCTTTTAAAAAGCTTCAAGTTTTTTAACTGGTAATGAAAGCAGTTTAGCCTTACCAACATTTTATATATATGCGTTTCAAGTGTCAATATGAAAACCATTTTTGGCACTCATATGTACATTTTTAGTATCCAAACGTACATTTTAGGCACTCAGAAAAAAAACTTCTTTGCTTCTTCCCCTTTCTTATATAGTTATTTTTGTCTTTTGTTGATAATTTTCAATCAATATATATGTATTTGTGTTATTTATTATACAGCATAGACAGTTACCATGTAAGGCCCATTCCAACGCAAAAAAGTGCCCCATAATACTATTTCAGCATATAATTCTTCAGTTCATCCCGCTTCTTTACATTCAATTTACTGAAAATATCCGTAAGATAATGCTTTACTGTATTTACAGAAATTCCAAGATGTGCAGAAATCTCTTTATTCGTCCATCCCTCACCTGCAAGCATGGCAATGGAAAATTCCATCGTCGAAAGTTCATTCGTTACTTTCTTTTTCGTTTCATTATTATGTATCACCATCCAGCCTCTGCTGAAAAAAAGGACTCCATCTGTAATCTTCCGGTATCCATCCGGATCATTCTTCCGGATACACGCCTCAACCAGCCCGCGCAAAAGACCATGGTGTTCAATAAAAGGCTCAATGAAATTATCCATTTTGGCAAGATTCCATCCCTTCATAAATTCAGACTGCGATTCCTGCATATCCTTCCTGTTGATCCGACACATCGCCATCATACACCGGATGTAGATCATACTGATCGGATAAACGTCATTCGTCATAAGCAATGCAGCCTTACACATTCCATAAGCACTCCAGTACTCCCCGTTCAGATACATCTGATGCGCCATCACATAAACCGCAAACAACCGCAACCCCTCCGGAAGCATCCCGCAATACCCCTCCAGAGACGGAATCCTCTCTGTAGGAAGATGCAAAAGAACAACACCAGCATACCCGGCCAAAACACAAACCGCCTGAACCTCCTTCGAAGCCCCTTCACGTTTCACCAGCTTCATACACTTCTGAATCCCCTCCAGACCACGCCGCGCCGCAGCCGAATTACCAAGAGAAAGATTCGAATAGCCATAAAGTATACACGCAGAAAGCCGCAGCTCTATCGCCTCATCCTCAAGATAAGACTCCGCAATCTCACAACATTCCTTCGCCCTGCCCGAAAAATAAAAAAGCTCAGCCCTGGCAATATTCCTGAAATCGCTATCTTCAAACCGCTCCACAACCTCCACAGCCGTCCCAGGTTTAAAAGCAGAATTCAAAAGTGGCAACACCGTATATTCACTCATACCTCAATCATCTCCTGTGATCAAATCATTACACCCTTGCAAACTCAGAATCCATATCCTCAAGTCCAGTTCAAAGCCCCAAATTCATCCTGTATTTACATAAATTATAATCCAAAACCCCACAAAAATAAATTCAAACTTTTCGCAAAAAATCCCCAGCCCATGCCGACAACATCCACAACTCAGTACCACCCTAAACCCTCAAAACACCAATACCCACACAAACTCCAAGCCGACAGCGCAGCGCCTCGGCCCACCACCCTACCGTCAGACACCAACAAACTCAGCCCTTGCGGCCATCCAGCGCAGCGCTGATGGCTCACCACCTACCATCCAGCCACTCTACCGCCATGAACAACCAGGACGGCAGGCGAAGCGACCGCCCCCGGCACGTACATGCAGCTGCCCCGTCAGCCGTCCGTCCCTCCCACCACCCACAAAAAAAAGAGCCCCCAGGCACACACCCGGGGAACTCTCTCAATCATTCAAATTCAATCATCCAACACGCAGCCGAAACTTCTGAATCTCCTTCTCACTGGAAACCCTCTCGATCTCCGCTCCAAGACTCCTCAGCTTCTCTTCAAAGTTCTCATATCCACGCTGAATATAAACAATATCATCGACAACCGTAACACCCTCTGCAGCAAGCCCCGCAATAACAAGCGCAGCACCCGCACGAAGATCCGGCGCACTCACACGCGCACCCGTAAGCTTCTTCACACCATCAATAATAGCAGAGTTCCCCTCCACCTTAATGTTGGCACCCATACGGGAAAGCTCATCCGCATACTTAAACCGGTTCTCAAAAATACTCTCCGTAACAATACTCGTACCCTCAGCCAAAGCCAGAGTAACCGCGATCTGCGGCTGCATATCCGTCGGATAACCAGGATAAGGCAAAGTCTTTACATGAGTACGATGAAGTTTATGCGGCGCACGAACACGAACCGCATCATCAAACTCCTCAACCTCACAGCCGATCTCCTCAAGCTTGGCAGTAGTAGCTTCCAGATGCTTCGGAATAACATTACGGACAGTAACATCACCACCCGTAGCCGCAGCAGCAAACATAAAAGTACCTGCCTCAATCTGATCCGGAATAATAGAATACTCTGTACGGTGAAGCTTCTCAACACCACGGATACGGATCACATCCGTACCAGCACCCTTGATATTCGCACCCATGCTGTTCAGGAAGTTCGCCACATCAACAACATGCGGCTCCCTTGCAGCATTCTCAATGATCGTACGACCAGCCGCCATAGAAGCAGCCATCATAATATTAATCGTAGCACCAACAGAAACCACATCCAGGAAAATGTGGCTGCCATGAAGATTCTCAGCCTTGGCAACAATAGCACCATGACGGATATCAACCTCCGCACCAAGAGCACGGAATCCCTTCAGATGCTGATCGATCGGTCTGCTGCCGATATTGCATCCGCCAGGAAGCGGAACTTCCGCATGCTTGTACTTGCCAAGCAAAGCACCAAGAAGATAATAAGAAGCACGGATCTTCTTGATATATTCATAATCAACACTGAGATTGCCGATGGTAGAACCGTTGATCTTTACAGTAGATTTATCGACACGCTCAACCTGAGCACCTATCTCTGAAATAGCCTCAAGCAGAACATTGATGTCCCTTACATCTGGCAGATTCTCGATTAATATTGTTTCATCAGTCATAATGGCTGCTGATAATATTGCAAGAGCAGCATTCTTCGCACCTGCAATATCCACTTCTCCAACCAGAGGATTGCCGCCTTTAATCACATACTGTTCCATAACACACCTCTATTATTTTACTCCTCTATGAGCAAGAAACTTTCTCTGAATTTACGACGGAAACATACGTTCCGCAACACCGTTTTTTAGGTCAGTTGTATATTATAACACATATTTCGGATTTGTAAACTATTTCTCTCCCCGTTTCAGTGCATCAAGCACGATCTGAAGGCTTCCCTCCAGATCTTTGTCTTCTTCGTCTACAATAATATCCGCATATTTCTCATACAGCACTGTCCGTTCCTCATAAAGACTCTCCAGTGTCTGCCCTTCTTTCAGAACAACTCCACGGTCTTTCAGATTGCCAAGACGCTTGGACAGCAGCTTCAGAGAAATCTTCAGATATACCACAACTCCTTCTGATTTCAGATGCTGCATTGCCTCATCACAATACACGACACTGCCACCTGTGGCAATGACCGTATTCTCAACCTGGATAGACGCATTCACACGATTCTCCACCGCCTTGAATCCGTCAATTCCATCCTGCTCAATGATCTCACTTAAAGTTCTCTTTTCTTCCTTCTGGATCAGCAGGTCTGAGTCAATAAACTGGTAACCAAGCACTTTCGCAAGTACAACACCGATGCTGCTTTTTCCCGCACCAGGCATCCCTATCAGTGTAATATTATTCATACTGTGTCCTTTCATTTTAACATAGCTGTAACAAAATCTCAACAATCGTTCCTGTGCCGTGTTATTCTCAGCGTTTCTTCTTACCGTTTTTCTTCTTCACGCTGTAGCCAAAAGTTCCCACCTTCCGGCCACCAGCCAGATATTCCCCATGGGAATAAACCAGAAGTCCCGCATCATTGAGATGGAACTTGTTGTTTTTGTCCATATATGCTTCATCCGCATGAACCGCAAGTACATCTGCAAGAAACATATCATGCGATCCCAGTTCCTTCACCTCTCGTACTCTGCACTCGATGGAAACCGGTGCTTCCCCGATCATCGGAGCAGAAACATACTGTGCTTTCTCTTTTGTAAGATTCAGTTTTTCGAATTTGTCAACATCCCGGCCGGACCGGACTCCGCAGAAATCCGTCGCAAAAGCCAGTTTTTCTGTTGTAAGGTTAATAACAAACTCTCCCGTTTTTTTCAGCATTCCATAAGAATAACGGGATGGTCGGACTGAAATATAAGCCATCGCCGGATTCGTACAGACCGTTCCTGTCCACGCAACGGTAATAATATTGTCGTTGCCCTCTCCGTCCGTGACACTGACCATCACTGCCGGCAGCGGATAGATCATATTTCCCGGTTTCCAAATCTGTTTTGCCATTGATCCGGCCTCCTTATGCGTAATCGCTGTTCATCAGCTGAGCAGCCTCCATCATCGCCGGAATCAGCTGTTTCTTTCTGGAAACCACACCTGGCAGACAGAACGCATCTCCGTCCGGCTTCTTCTCAAAAGCGATCTCAGCCATCTGCTGGCTGCCCTCACCATAAAACAGAAGCTCTGTAGATTCCTCCAGAATATTCGTCAGCATAAAGTAAACTCTCGTGATATCGTGACGTCCACACTCGCTGACCATAAACGGCATCAGCTTCTCCTTGATTTCTTTCAGCTCTTCGCTGTCCATGGAACTGATCTGGCCCACACCAAAGGAAACATTGCCCTCGCCAATAAACTTCTTGTAATCCTGGTAAAAAATCTCCTCCGGGGATTTATCTTTCAGATTACTTCCTGCTGAGAACATCTCTCTGGCAAAATCCTCTATCTTAATTCCCGCGATCAGGGCAAGGGCGCTGGCAGCGATCTTATCCGTCTGTGTACAGGTCGGTGAACGGAACATCAGCGTATCTGAAATAATGGCCGCGCAGAGAAGTCCCGCAATTTTTTCCGGAATCTCCAGACGCTGCTCTCCGTAAATCTCATAAAGGATTGTACCCGTACATCCCACAGGCTCATTACGGAACGCTACTGGTGTCATGGTCTGCAATGTTCCAAGCTTATGATGGTCAATAATCTCAAGAATCTCCGCCTTCTCAATATTATCAACAGCCTGATCCACCTCATTGTGATCTACAAGAACAACTTTTTTCTTGTGCATGTCCAGGAAATTACGTCTGGAAATCGTTCCGATACACTTTCCATGAGGATTGATAACCGGGAACGCTCTGTGGCGGTTTTTGACCATAACATCCTGGATATCATCTGTAAAATCCTCGGTATTAAACGTAACCATGTTATCCCGTTTCATAACATAGCTGACCGGAATACTCTGATTGATCAGACGGGCGATGTTAAAGGTATCATAAGGTGACCGGATGATCACGATATTTTTTTCGTGGGCCAGCTTCACAACCTTCTCGGAAACCACAATGTTCAGCCCTACAATAATACAGCTTACATTCTGGCTGATGGCCTGAAGATGATCCTCCTCACGGTCTCCCATGATGATCATATCATTCTCCTCAATATAGCTTTCCATCATCTTCGGGTTGGCTGTTCCAACCAGAACACGTCCCTTGACAAAATATCCGTGGCCATTTCCTTCCACCACTTCTCCGCCAACCGTCTCCGCAATCCTCTGATACTGTGTCCGCGCATTGGAAAGCAGATAACTGTCTGTGGTATCCATATAAGTCTTGGCAATATCTCCGATGGTCACAAGACCTTCCAGGCATCCCTCCTTATCACGGATCGGAAGGGATACGATTCCGTTCTCCTGCATCAGATCCCAGGTATTTTTCAGTGACATGTTTTTGTCTGCCTGGGGACTGAGACGGATATCCATATCCTTGACCTGTGTTCCGATATTTCCCAGATAAGCCGGCGGCTGTACACCAAAACGGTTCAGCACATATCTGGTCTCCTCATTGATCTGACCAGCTCTCTTCGGAATATATCTCTTACTCTGTGTAGTCCTGTTTTTAATATCCGCATAAGCGATCGCCGAACAGATGGAATCCGTATCCGGATTCTTATGTCCGATTACAAATATTCTCTCCTGTTTCTTCATTCACATCCATCCTTTTTCATCCAAAAATATAACAATTAATCAAGTTTGATGTTCGCAAAAAGTGAACCAAGAGATGTGGTTGCCTCTTCTCCTGACTCCGGCAGTTCAAAAGTCTCTTCCTCAACTTCCTTCGCCATCAGATCCGATGCCTCTTTGATGCTCAGGCTCAGCTTGCCATCCTTGATCGCAATTACTTTCACCTTAACCTTGTCTCCCACACTTATCGCCTCTGATGGCTTCTTAATTCTTTTTTCGCAGATCTGGGAAATATGAACCAGACCGGAAATTCCGTTTCCAAGATCAACAAACGCACCATAAGGCTGCAGGCTCTCAACCGTTCCCTCTGTCACGAAACCAACCTCAATATTGGAAATCTTGTTTCTGCGCTCCTTCTCTGCTTTCTCACGGAGAAGTTCCTTTGCAGAAAGTACCAGTCTCTTTTTCTCTTTATCTACATCAATTACCTGAACCTGAAGCGGCTTGTTCAGGTACTCTTCTGTATCCTCTACATAATTCAGCGCAAGTTTGGATGCCGGGATAAAACCTCGAACACCTTCCACATAAGCAATGGCTCCGCCGTTTACGATTCCCTTTACAACAACATCCAGTGCTTCCCCGGATTCCTGAAGCTCCTTCAGTTTATCCCATGCAAGTACATCTGCTGCCTCTGCTCTGGAAAGAAGAATATTTCCCTGTCCGTCATCTTTCCTAAGAACGGTTGCCTGGATCTCTTCTCCCGGCTGAACTGCCTCTTTAATATTAAATCCCGGCTCTCTGGAAAATTCCTCTGCCGGAATAAATCCCTCAGCATAATATTTAAGATCAAGAACAACTCCTGTCTCATCCACACTGACCACTGTCCCGGCGATGATATCACCTTCCTCAATTTTCTTAAAAGAAGCCTCCAGCTCCTGCTCAAAATCTTTCATAGACTCCGCCATTTCCTGACCTCCGTTCACGCTTCATCTTTTCATCATTTACTTCCGGCCTTTTTCTTATTCTTTCTGCCGGATTTTCATTTTAATCTTAATTATTATAGCATGGGCAAACCACCGACGCTATTATTTTTTGAATGCAAAACAGCCTCTTTATACAAAAAAAACTCCGCACATTGGCAGAGGCTACATTTTCTGATATTTTTCCCCATAAAACGAGGAGTGCCCCGGTAGTGGCTTACCGGGGCGATTATTATGAAAAAAATTGTATGTGTAATGATACAGATACACACCATTACAGCGTCTTTCGTAGTGTTCTTTCGAACTGTTATTATAGTATCAGATAAATATGAACAATTTATGAACAGCTCGTGAACTTTTAGCGTATTTGCACAATTTCTTTTCTGTTTTTCCTCTTTTTTTATAAAAACGCCACATTTGCTTTATTGACAAGCGTTCTAAATATTGTACATTTTGTACATTTCCAGTAAACTTAAGAATAATAATCCCAATAAAAGTGCCATTCTGAACACCTTCCTCCTACTGACGGGAAAGCATACCCTTAATAAACTCGATCGCTTTCTCAAAAATATTCTTTACATCAGACTTTGTAACACCCATATCTTTCAGAGTACTGTATGCATCGCTTACATAACCTTTAATCTGGTCATCACTGATGTCGATTCCTCTGAATTTGCTGATAATATTCACGAGAGAATTCTTATCATCCTCAGAAAGTGTCACACCATAATGATCTGCTGCCTCATCAATTCCCTGTGAAATCTCATCATCAGAAATCTGATTGGAATCAAAAAGCCCTTTTACATAAACAATAATATCGCCAACTTTATCCGGGTCAGACGCAAGAGACTCAATCTCGTTATCTTTAAGAATCTCCTCTGCCTGGCTCATAACAGAGCTGGAATCTGATGCCATAACCATCATTGGTGAAGTACATGAGATAATTCCCGCAACGACCAGTGCTGTGATCCTGTTCATTTTTTTCATAATAAATCCCTCCAAAAGAGCCTTGGCTCATTATACGTAATCTGCAACTGTTTCCAGTTCCATAATTTTCAGTTCCCTTTTAACGCCACTCAGTATAACACACCACCCTCCCCTTCTGTAAACTGGAATTTTCCCTTTTTTCAATATTTCTGGTCAGACTTTATGTATATCCCGGAAAATATATTCACAATCTTTTCATATTTTCAACAAACTTTCCTAACATCTCCTTTATAGAATAAATATTGTAAATTTTTCATTACTTACTTATGTCTGACACCTCAGACATAACCTCCTTTCTATGACAAGTTATATAGATCCGGGTGGGATACCTCTCCAATTGTCCCGTCCGGAAACGCAAAAAGAACCCGGAACAGCTGCCCGGGTTCTTTTTGTGTAATGTTTTATTTATTATTCTTTTCTTCAGAGATACAGTTGGCAAGCATTGCAAACTGCTCCAGTGTCAGCGCCTCTCCTCTGATATTCAGCGGAAGCCCGCACTTCTCGAATATATTCTCGATCTCTTCTTTTCCAAGGGAAAAATCTCCGGAATTTTTGATGCCGTTTACAAGGGTCTTTCTTCTCTGGTTAAATGACGCACGGATCAGCCTGAACATGAGGCGTTCATCCTGCACCTCAACCGGCGGTTTCTCATAACGTGTCAGTTTGATCACCGCACTTCCTACCTTCGGCCGTGGCATGAAACAGTTCGGCGGCACGTTTGCAACAATCTCCGGCTTCGCATAATACTGGACAGCCAGGGAAAGTGCGCCGTAATCCTTGGTTCCAGGTCCTACCTGCATACGGTCTGCAACCTCTTTCTGTACCATAACCGTAATGGAATCCACAGGAACATTCTTCTCAAAAAGTCCCATAATGATCGGTGTCGTAATATAATACGGCAGGTTCGCAACCACCTTTACAGGCTTTCCGCCATTTTTTTCATTGGCGATCTTTTTGATATCTGTTTTCAGGATATCGTTATTGATCACCGTTACATTATCCCATTCTTTCAGAGTATCCTTAAGAATCGGGATCAGGGAACTGTCGATCTCCACAGCAGCCACTTCTCTGGCCGCTTCCGCAAGATACTGTGTCATGGTTCCGATTCCGGGACCAATCTCCAGTATAAAATCATCCTTCGTAATTCCGGAAGAATCAATGATCTTTTCCAGAACATGTTCATCGATCAGAAAATTCTGACCAAACCTTTTCTGGAAAACAAAATGATACTTTTGAAGGACTTCAATGGTATATTTCGGGTTACCAAGATAAGGTCTGGCCATATTTTTTACCTCTGCTTTTCTGTTTATTTTCAGCTGAAATCCTTTTCAAGAAGTACGGTGAATCCATCACGGTCCACACGCTTCTTGGAGCGTTTGAATAATCCGCCCTGTGCTTTTGCCATGGCATTATCCAGCATGGTCTTCACAGTTCCGATGCACATCGGCTGATCTTCCTTCTGGTTGATTCCGATCAGATTATACAATGCAAGCATGCCCATCTGATCAATGCGGAATCCATTTTCCATGGTATAAACCTTGGCAAAATTAACAAGTTCATCATTTGTAAATACAGGAATATTGATCATGGATGTAAATTTCTTCGCAAGTTTCGGATATCTTGCGATCAGCTTACGCATGCCGATCTTTTCATCCTCAAGGATCACGATCATACTCTTTGTATTTCCATTCATTACTTCATCAAGCTCATCTGCTGTTTCCTGGGAAAGCTGGTTTGCGTTCTCAATAACGAGGAAACCTCCTGCAAGCTTGGATGCAATCTCTGCAATATTTTTTCCGTTAAGGTCTTCCGCAAATATGTAGGCAACCTTGGATGCCTCAATATTCAGCTCTCTGCAGATTGCCGGGATAAGGCTTGAGATCAGTCTTGTCTTTCCTGTTTCTCTGCCGCCCATAACGATCACATTTCCAGTCTGGGAAGTTTTGTCAGCCGCACCTTTCTGTACATCGCAGAGTACATCCACCAGCTGCTCTTTCATTCCCGGAACTGCTACAAAATATGTGAACAGCTGCTTCTCTTCATCTGTAAGCTGTCTCTTTCTGGAAATAATAGTGTTCGAATCGATCTCCGGCTGCATATCCTCGATAAAGCGCTCCAGCTGTTCTTCCTCGCTGAGTTCTTCTTCCTCATCGTCTTCTTCCATATCTTCTGTAAGACTTGAGATAAAATCATCCTCTTCATCGTCTTCCGGCTCATCTTTGAATCCGAAATCATCGTCACTGAATTCTTCTTCCTCATCAAGAGGTGTCTCATCTTCGACAGGTATCACAACATCGTCTGTCAGTTTATCCGCTCTGCGATCGTCACTTTCATCCTCAAGGGAAAGATCCTCCGGCATTTCCTTAAGTTGTTCCTCTTCTTCCAGATCATCAAAACCGTCGAATTCGTCCTTGGTATCAGGCTTCTGCACGCCTGTGGGACCATTCAGGAATTCTGCTTCCGCAGCCTGCATATCTTCTTCTGTAACCGGCTCTTCATCTTCATCCAGAACCAGATCCGGAATTCTCCTGTGCGCCGACTCACTTACATCTTCTGCCTGCTGTGCGGAAATCTGTGCCATGATATCCTCAATATCCGCTGCATCCGGCTCCTCCGGAACAAATTCATCTGCCGCGATATCCAGATCTTCTTCGTCTTCTGTTTCCTCGGTTACTTCTGACTGCTGTACATCCGGAGATTTCTCTTCCTCCGGAATATTGATTCCCTGCTCGCTTGCAGCTGCAAGAATGGTATCTTCCAGATTGAATTCCTGCTCTTTCTCAGGTTCCTCGTCTGCTTTTTTATCCTTGGCAACTTCCGCCGCGATCTCATCAATGCTTCCAAAAATTCCGGATGCGTCCGGAATACCGGCAGCGCTGCTTGCATTTTCCGGATCTACATTGATCATAGACTTCGGGATCTTAAGCTCCGGCATACGGATCGTTGCTGAAAAATCAGGCTTGCCGTCTTCATTAAGGGGAACTCCTGAAGTTTCCTTCGGTTCCTCCACGGAATCTTCCTCAACGGTCTCAGAAACACTTTCAGCTAATTCCTTTTCCGTCGCCTTCTCTGCTTCCGCCTCTTCCGCTTCCTGATAAGCTTCTTCCTCTTCGTCCTGCGGTTCCTGTGTCCGGGCATTTAACTGTACGGTTCCGGCAGACAGATTATCAATACCGGATGCCAGAAGTTCCTCACCATCTCCAGCCTCAGCAGTTTCTGCCGCCTCTTCTTCAGAAGCGTCTTCTTCGGACTTTTCTTCTGTGGCAGCAGTCTCAGCTTCCGGAGTTTCCTCCTCACCAGACTCCTGATCTGCAGAATCCTTGGCAGCTTCAACAGCTTCTGTCTCAGAAGTTTCTTCTGTGTCATCCTGCTGTTCTTCTTCCACGTCCTCAGTTTCTTCCGCAGCCTTCTTATGACCACCGAAGATATCACGGATTCCCTTGGAAATCTTCTCCTGGAAAGTCTCTGCACTGTTCAGATCACGCTCGTCATCTACCTGGATCGTATCTGTAACCGGTCTGGACTCCTCATATTCAGTTTCTGTAACAGCTTCTGTTTCCTTGCTCTCCCTGATCTCCTGAGCCTTTTCCGGCGGAATCAGTTTCGGGATAAAACGCTGTTCGTATTTCTCTTTTTCTTCTCCTGTGAGAACTCCCATACGCTGTTTCAGGTCAAGGGCTTTCATCACATAAGTTCCGTCATTGAACCAGAGAATCATCTCATTGCAGAGATCCAGGCACTTCTGCTTGTCTCCTGCCTTATAGTAGAGTTTAGCCAGTTCATAGGACCAGCGCTCTGTAAACTCTTTCTCCTTATATTCCTCAAGGATACGGATCTGTTCATTCAGAGATGCATTCTTCGCTCTGGCAATTTTATATCGCAGTATATACTGGCTGTTATCACTACCTGCCACCTCTCTGTACTCGTCAAAGAATTCTGTGGCTTCACTGATCTGTCCCATTTTCAGGGAAACTTCGATCAGACGGTAAAGTATGTTCTTGCCGATCGTCGCTCTGTGATAAGCAAGAAGAAAAATTTCCTTGCTCTCTTCATAGCGCTTGTTAGCTGCGTAGATCTCGCCCACAACACAAAGCGTACGGACATTCTTTACGCGACGCCAGTCAATGCTGTCTACGATCTGCATGGCGCCTTTGTAATCCTGGGCTTCAACCAGCTTGTTGATTTGTCCCAATTTGACGCGAAACTCCTCTTTATCCAAAATATTCACCAACTTTCCATAATCAGAATCAGTTTACCATATGCATACGGGCTTGTCAAAACCCTTTAGGCATATAAACATACCCCTTTATCACCTGAAAAACCCTGTTTATCTCAAACTGATGACTGACAAAATCATCCAGTCCTGTACAGGTGATCAAAGTCTGAATATCATGTATACTTTCCAGAAGATAAGTCTGCCGGTTACTGTCCAGTTCCGAAAGTACATCATCCAGAAGAAGCACCGGAGTATCCTTGATCTTCTTTTTTACAAGATAGATCTCAGAAAGTTTCAGAGAAAGAGCTGCTGTCCTCTGCTGCCCCTGGGAACCGTATTTCCGGATATCGATCCCGTTTACCTTTACACAGAAATCATCTCTGTGCGGTCCCACAGATGTCAGCTTCATCCGAAGATCCCTGTCCCGGTTCTGCGCCAGTTTCTGTTCAAACTCTGCTGCAGTTACACTTGGTTCATACAGGATCTCCAGTTCTTCCAGCCCACCGGTCAGACCTTTATGGAGGCCTTTTGCAAGTTCATTCAGTTCTTCCACAAACTCTTCTCTTTTTTCAATGATCTTTTTTCCGTAATCTGCCATCTGCATATCCCAGATATCCAACGTACTTTTTAATCCCGGGTTCATATAACAGTCTTTGAGAAGACGGTTTCTCTGGTTCACAATGTGATTATAGCTTGCCAGCTCCGTGATATAAACTCCATCCAGCTGACAAAGCTCTGAATCCAGAAAACGTCTTCTCTCGCCCGGTCCATTCTTGATAATATTAAGATCCTCCGGAGAAAAAAACACAAGATTTACCACACCGAGCAGCTCTCTTGCCTTGCGGATCGGCAGCCCGTTAATGGCAACTCCTTTTGCTTTGTTTTTCCGGAGGTGCATGTCTATTTTGTATGAAAGATCGCCCTTTTTTACCATCATTCGGATATGGGATTCCTCATTCTCGAAGCGGATCATTTCCCGGTCCTTGCTTCCTTTGTGGGATTTACTGGTTCCGGCCAGATAAACCGCCTCCAGAATATTGGTTTTTCCCTGGGCGTTGTCACCGTAGAGAATATTGGTTCCCTGATCAAAATTCATCTCCAGCAACTCATAATTTCTGAAATTATTCAATCTGATGGATTCAATGTACATTCCTTCACCCAATTACATAAATATCTTTTCCATCGTAGGAAATCGTATCTCCCGGATGGATCTTACGGCCACGGCGGTTCTCAACCTCACCGTTTACCAGAACAAGTCCGTCATTGATCGCATATTTTGCCTCAACGCCGTCCTCCACAACTCCTGCCAGCTTCAGAGCTTGGCCAAGTTTGATAAATTCGTCTTTAATTCTGATCTCCAATTTTTTTCCCTCTTAAATTTTCTTTCCTGGATTTGGTTAACACTTTCCAATATATTGCTCAGTGGTGGTAATTAAATACCCCCATTCCCGGCGTTTTCCAAAAGGTGGTATTTTAAATTACCTCCTTCTGGCAGTTTCCGGAGTTTATCCTTTAGTTATCTTGTTTTTGTAATGTGCGCGACCAGCGGACACGCGCCGCCGGCCACATGGTTTTTCAGCATATGGAGAAAAATCTCCTGCTGTCTTTTTGTCCATTATATTGTACAAACTATTATCTTGCCTGATTCTGGTTGATATTTACCGGAAGAATCAGATACGTGTAATTTTCTTCATCATCACGGATAAAGCAGGGAGCTTTCGGGTTCACAAGATAAATTGTTACCGTTTCATCATCAATAACACGAAGGGCATCGATCAGGAATTTCGGGTTAAAACCGATCATAATATCTTTACCCTCTTTTTCAATATCGATCTCTTCATTCATGGAACCCATTGCAGAATCGATCCGAAGTTCCATATCATCATCTGTGATATTAATGATAATTGGTTTCTTGTCAACTTCACGAACCAGCAGCGTTGCACGGTCGATACAATCCAGGAATTCTTTTTTGTTGATTTTGAGTTTCGTCTCGTAATCACTGGAAAGCATCTGATCAATTCTGAAATATTCTCCTTCAATCAGTCGAGAAACTACCATAGTCTGGTCAAATTCAAACAAAATATGGTTTTTTGTGAAGTAAATACTTACCTGATCGTCAACTTCACCGGAAAGAATCTTGCTTACCTCACTTAAAGTTTTTCCCGGAACTACCACCTTACGGTCAGAATATTCTCTCTTAAGGGGCATTTTTCGGATCGCAATTCGATGTCCATCCAGAGAAACTACCTTCAGACAGTTATTTTTAATCTCAAAAAGTTC
The DNA here is from genome assembly GCF_018785565.1 of Blautia sp. MCC283. Classification (NCBI taxonomy): domain Bacteria; kingdom Bacillati; phylum Bacillota; class Clostridia; order Lachnospirales; family Lachnospiraceae; genus Blautia; species Blautia sp. MCC283. The sequence continues at coordinate 80,706 of NZ_WQQB01000017.1, forward strand.
ACCTGTCATCAGTTTATTATTCTCATTAACAGCGATAGAAAAAATGGTTTGTCTGATCATTTCTTTCAGCGTGTACTGAGAAATTGTCAGCGGTTCATCTTTTTCGATCATTGGTAAATATGCAAAATCTTCTCCGGATTTGCCAGGAATATTGAATTTTGCTTTTTCACAGGTAATCGTTGCTGTATATTTTTCGTCTGTTTTGATGGTAATGTCGTTATCAGGAAGTCGTCGGATGATTTCATAGAATATTTTTGCATCAAGAGCAACCATTCCTTTTTCTTCAATAGTACCTTCAACAATTGTTTCAATTCCCAGTTCCATATCGTTGGTGGTAAATTTGATCTGGTTTGTTGTTGCATCCATGAGGATACATTCCAGTATTGGCATGGTGGTTTTTGATGGAACTGCTTTGAGTGCGATACTTACACTTTTTAACAGACTTGATTTGGAGCAGATAATTTTCATAATGTGTATAACTCCCTTTCTGGATAAATTGTGGTTTTTATAAATATATTTATAGAAAAAATCCGCCGTAACCGCCGTAGGGGGCCAGATTTTGTGAAAAACTCCCGCGAGGCCGGTGTTTTCAGGGTTTTTCGGGTGGGATAACTTTGTGTAAAAGTGGTAGTTTTGGATGTGAATAACCCGGGGATAAAATTACCGCCGTTTTTTCGCAAAAAAGTTGTACACATCTCTCCACATACAATCAACACGTTATACACCAGTAATGTGGAAAACTTCCCTAACCTTGTGGATTAATCTTCTTTTTCAATATATCAATGGTATTTTTTAAGTTATCGTCGGTCTGCAATTCGTTTTCAATCTTCTCGATACCGTGCATAACAGTAGTATGGTCACGGTTTCCAAGAGCTTTTCCGATATTTTTCAAAGGTGTGGAGATGATTTCGCGGCAGAGATACATAGAAACCTGGCGTGGCATGACGATTTTTGAGTTTCGTTTGTTTCCGCTTAGGTCCGCAGGTGTTACTCCATAATGTTCGGCAACAACGGAGATGATGTATTCTGGTGTGATCACCTTTTTTTCATCCGGAGAAATAATATCTTTCAGTGCCTGTTCTGCAAGTTCAAGTGTAACTTCTTTTTTCTCAAGCTTGGCTCCGGCCATGACCTTGTTGAAAGCACCTTCCAGCTCACGGATGTTGGATTTAATATTGGTAGCGATGTATTTGATAACATCTTCACTGATGCTGTAACCGTTCATTTCTTCATTTTTATGAAGGATCGCCATTCGAGTTTCATAATCTGGCAGCGTAATATCTGCGATCAGACCCCATTCGAACCGGGAACGGAAACGTTCTTCCAGGATTTCCATATCTTTCGGAGGTTTATCGGAAGATATGATGATCTGTTTTTTGGCACTGTGGAGACTGTTAAATGTATGGAAAAATTCTTCCTGTGTGGATTCTTTTCCTATAATAAACTGAATATCATCGACGAGAAGAACGTCAATATTCCTGTATTTTTCACGGAATTTGCTCATTGCCGTATTATTTCCGTTTCGGATGGTTTCGATCAGTTCATTTGTGAATTCCTCACTGGTTACATAGAGAACCCGGCTGTTTTTGTCGTGTTCCAGTATAAAATGAGCGATGGAATGCATAAGATGCGTTTTTCCGAGACCGGCTCCGCCGTAAATAAACAGAGGATTATAGGTATCTCCTGGTGATTCGGCAACTGCGAGTGCTGCTGCCTGGGCGAATTTGTTGTTGCTTCCTACTACGAAAGTATCGAAAGTATATTTTGGGTTTAAATGAGCTTCTTCGTAACGTGTATCATGATTCTGTTTATCATAGGAAGGTTTTTTTTCTTCTTCTTTCTCGAGGAGATCTTTTTTCAGAACAAATCGCACTTCACATTCTTCCATGCCTGTCAGTACACAGATTGTAACCTGAAGAGGTATTTTGTAGCGTTTACTGATGTAATTGACACCAATTGCCGCCTGTTCTGAAGGAACTGCCACTGTTATCAGACTTCCGTCAACCTCATAAACTTCCAGTGGCTTAAGCCAGGTATTAAAAGGGACATCATTCACCTCATATTCAGATTTGACAGTTTGCAGGATCTCCTCCCATTTTTCAATAACAGCGTTCATTTTTTCCTCCCATGAGTAATATAATAACCCCAGTCTGCGACTGGAGACAGATATCCTTTTATATATTACAATGAAAATGGGGTTTTAGCAATGGAAAACGTTGAGATTTTGGGGAAAACAATGTGGATAATTTGGGGAAATTACTGTGGATTAGGGTGGAAAATAGTGTATAACTGGGAAATCGGTTTCCATAAGTTAACGAGGTGTGGAAAATACGGAGAATTTATGTGTATAAAATTGTCCACTGTCAAAATACCGCAAATAAAGGGATTTTTTGAAGATGCTATAAAAAATCATCCTGAAAAAGTGGATAGTTTTACTGGTAATCCACTAGTTATCCACAAGTTATCCACATTTTGTGGATAATGTTACGTAAACCATAAGCGTAATCCATATAATGATAAAAAATAAAAACCACGAAGCAGGCGGTATTTTTCAAACCCCTGATTTTATCGGGTTTTTTGCAATTTTCCCTTGACGAAAAGGAGGTTTATTTATATAATTGAAACGATGTTCTGAATGATAAGTTATTTCATAACAATTATTAAAATAGATAAAGGAGGTGCTTTACCTATGAAGATGACATTTCAGCCAAAAAAGAGATCCAGAGCTAAAGTTCACGGCTTCAGAGCTCGCATGAGCACAAAGGGCGGACGTAAAGTATTAGCTGCAAGAAGATTAAAAGGAAGAAAACAGTTATCAGCATAAGCTGTAAGACCGCATTTATGTGGTCTTTTCTTCTATCCGGAGAAATATCCGCGCAGGCGGTATGATTAAGGAGGATCCGTTTGATCAGATCAGAGTCCTTAAAAAAGAATCAAGATTTTAAAGTTGTATATCAGAACGGAACATCATACGCGAATCGGCTTCTGGTGATGTACGTGCTGAAGAATCAGCACATGAAGAATCGTCTGGGAATATCAGTAAGCAAAAAAGTAGGGAATAGTGTGGTTCGCCACAGACTCACCAGACTGATCAGAGAAAGTTATCGTCTCAACGAAACAGATTTTGACAGTAACCTTGATATTGTAGTAGTAGCGAGAGCTTCAGCCAAGGGCAAAGGCTTTCACGAGATCGAGAGTGCTTTTATGCATCTTGCAAAAAAGCATCATATAACAGGGAATGAACATGATAAAGAAATTTCTGATTAAGATGATAAGACTCTATCAAAAATATATATCGCCGATGAAGAGAACGAAATGTCCTTATATTCCCACATGTTCTCAATATGGTTTGGAAGCAATCGAAAAATATGGCGCATTCAAGGGCAGTCTTCTTGCGGCATGGAGGATACTGCGATGCAATCCTTTTTCCCATGGAGGCTATGACCCTGTGCCATGAATTATTTTGTGACTGTTTGGCCTCTTTTTCCCGGGGCGAAATAGTTACCGGACTTTTACAATTGAATAAGAAGTCTAGGAGGAAATGAATTTGGAACTGTTTTTAGCAACAAAAACCGGAACTCCTATTATCGGACAGATCGCGTCTGTGATGGGATGGATCATGGATGGCATATATAAGATGCTTGACGGCCTGTTCGGAATCCAGAACATTGGTCTTTGTATCATTATCTTCAGTATTCTTATCTTTGCCTTTATGACACCGCTGCAGATCAAGCAGCAGAAATTCTCCAAGTTAAGTGCGATCATGCAGCCCGAGATCCAGAAGATCCAGAAGAAATATCAGGGTAAAAAGGATCAGGACTCCATGATGAAAATGAACGAAGAAACCCAGGCTGTTTATCAGAAATATGGTGTTTCTCCAACCGGTAGCTGTGTACAGTTAGCCATTCAGATGCCTATTCTGTTTGCTCTGTATCAGGTTATCTACCGGATTCCTGCTTACGTTGGAAGTGTAAAGAACATTTTTACTGGTGTAGTTGACAACCTGTTAGCTGTAAACGGATACACAGATATCCTGCAGCAGTTTATCACAGACCATTCCATGACACGAGTACGTCTCGTTATGGACAGTGCCGGAAATGCTACAAGTAACTCTATTGTTGATTTTCTGTATGCACTTTCTCCTTCCCAGTGGAAAGAGTTGGCACAGATGGATCAGTTTTCAGGATTTTCTGATGCGATCACAAAAGCATCCGGAAATATTTCCAAGATGCAGGGCTTCTGTGGCCTGAATATCGCAGATCAGCCGCTGTACTATATCATGGAGTTCTTCAAAAATCATGGTTCTCTGTTACTTGCGATCGTAGCACTTCTGATCCCGGTTCTTGCATGGGCAACTCAGATGCTGAACCTGAAGCTTATGCCACAGGCTGCAACACAGCCGGCAGACGGAAATGATCAGGCCAGCGCAATGGCAAACTCCATGAAAACCATGAACATGGTCATGCCTCTGATGTCTGCATTCTTCTGTTTCACATTCCCGGTTGGTCTTGGTATCTACTGGATCGCCAGTGCTGTCGTGCGAAGTGCCCAGCAGTTTGCCATCAACCGTCATCTTGATAAGATGAACATTGATGATCTGGTTAATGAGAATATGAAGAAGATCGAAGCAAAGCGTGCGAAGGAAGGACTTCCGCCGCAGAAGATCACCAATCAGGCTCATCAGTCCGCCAAGAATATCAATAAACCTGTGATCAATAAGGGTAACAGCGGAAACAACGGTGCTTCAGACAGAGCACAGAAGGTTGATACTGCTTATGAGAAGGCAAGAAATGCAAAACCAGGCAGCATCACAGCCAAAGCAAATCTCGTAAGAGACTTTGATGAGAGAAATAAGAAGAAATAATCAGGAACGGAGGGGTTCGTAATGGAGGATTACATTCAGTTTTCAGCAAAAACAAAGAATGAAGCTATCACAAAAGCGTGTCTTGAGCTTGGAACTTCCAGTGACCAGCTTGATATTCAGGTTATCAGTGAAGGCAGCTCCGGATTCTTCGGAATCGGCAGCAAACCTGCCGTGATCAAAGTTCGCAGAATCGAGCCAGTTTCTGATATGCAGGAGATCGATGAACTGGTAGAGTCCGTGAAACTGGACGCTATTAAAGAAGAGAAGAAATTAGACAAGCCTTTTACTCCAAATGTAAAGAAAGAATCTGCACCGAAGGCAGCTCCTGTAAAGGAGAAGAAACCGGTAAAAACAGAGTCTGTACAGGCGGAGAAAACATCTGAAGAGGCACCTTTGAAGGCTGCAGCACCGAAGGAAAGACCTGCAAGAGATTCCCAGGGTAAAGCAAAACCTGCACGTGAGAAACAGCCGAGAGCTCCGAAGGAGCGCCAGCCAAAGGAAACACGTGAAAAAGCACCGAAGCAGGGCAGACCGGTAGAGATCCTGACTGATCCGGAGAAGATCAAAGAGGTTGAGGAGAGAGCAGTAGTATTTCTTCGTGATGTATTCGGATCCATGGATCTTGGAGAAGTGGAGATCACATCGAAATACAACACAGCTGACGGTTCTCTGGATGTAGATTTTGAAGGTGAGGATATGGGTATCCTGATCGGAAAAAGAGGTCAGACACTGGATTCTCTTCAGTATCTGACAAGCCTTGTAGTAAACAAAGGCGAGTCTACTTACATTCGTGTAAAGCTTGATACAGAGGACTACAGACGCCGCCGTAAAGAAACTCTGGAAAACCTTGCAAGAGGAATCGCCTTCAAGGTAAAGAAAACCAGAAAACCGGTAGTTCTGGAGCCGATGAATCCATACGAGAGAAGAATCATCCATGCATCTCTGCAGGGCAACCGCTATGTAGAGACAGTCAGTGAGGGAGAAGAACCTTACAGACATGTAGTGGTAAAACTGAAACGTAATAATTACTGATTCAGTGGTAAGAATATAAGCCGTATCCCGGAGCGTTAAGCTTCGTGGATGCGGCTTTTTTTCATAAAACCGGAAAGTCAAGCGGATATTCGCAATGGAAGCAGGGGACTTACTTGATTTGGTTAAAAATTATCATTGCAATCTCCACAACAATTCTTTATAATCATTGAAGAGCAAATAATAAAAGATATTTCTGCAGCGGACATTCGGAATGCAGAGATCAGCTTTATAAATATGGAAACTGACAGAAGATGTTATTCTAGGTGAAAGCGTGAATAACACGTGTTTTTTGCGTGTAAAAAGCTTTTCCGGAGTAACATTTTTGCGTTTAACCGGATAAACTGTGCAGCAGTTATCTGATGCAGAATTACATAGCAGATGCGGATGTTTTTATCCGCCTGATAAAGGAGAGTGAAAAATGGAAGAGACAACGATTGCGGCGATTTCCACGGCCATGAGTGCATCGGGAATCGGAATCGTCAGGATCAGTGGCCCGGAGGCCTTCGAGATCGCATCCAGAGTATACCGTTCTAAAGGAGGGAAAAAATCTCTGAAAGACGTTCCAAGCCACACGATCCATTATGGATATATCTATGATAGTGAAGAAATGGTAGACGAAGTTCTGGTCATGGCCATGCGCGCACCAAGAACCTATACAGGGGAAGATACCATAGAAATCGACTGCCACGGCGGTGTTTTGGCTATGAAAAAAGTACTGGAAACTGTGCTGAAAAACGGAGCCATTATTGCCGAACCGGGAGAATTTACCAAGCGTGCATTCCTCAATGGAAGGATCGATCTTTCCCAGGCAGAAGCCGTTATGGACGTGATACAGTCCAAAAATGAGTACTCATTAAAGAATTCTGTAGGCCAATTAAAGGGTTCAGTCCGAAAAACCGTACAGCAGATCAGAGAAAAATTACTGTACCATATAGCGTACATTGAATCGGCATTAGACGACCCGGAGCACTATGATCTGACAGGATACTCAGAAGAATTAGAGCAGATCGTAGCAGAAGAAAAAGAAAAAATACAGAACCTGTTAAAAACATCCGGAGACGGAAAGATTATTCAGGAAGGCATCCGGACAGTAATCCTGGGCAAGCCAAACGCAGGAAAATCATCTCTGCTGAATCTGCTTCTGGGAGAAGACAGAGCCATCGTAACCGACATCGCAGGAACCACCAGAGATGTACTGGAAGAGTACATCAACCTGCACGGGATCACATTAAAGATCGCCGACACAGCCGGAATCCGCCAGACGGAAGATATCGTTGAGAAGATCGGCGTATCCAAAGCCAAAGAAATGGCAGCAGATGCGGATCTGATTCTCTATGTCGTAGATTCCTCCGTACCGCTGGATGAAAACGACGAAGAAATCATAAAAATTTTGCAAGAGAAAAAGACAATTGTCCTCTACAGCAAGACAGATCTTAAATCTGCTATAGATATAGAAGATTTGAAGTCCAGAATAAACCAGCCGGTAATTCCAATCTCTGCAAAAGAAGAAACAGGAATTACGGATCTGGAAGAAAAAATCCGGGAAATGTTCTTCAGTGGGGAGATAAACTTCAATGATGAAGTATATATCACGAATGAGCGCCACAGGCAGGAACTTCTGAAAGCGAAGGAGAGTCTTTCTCTGGTAGAGAACAGTATAGAGAGCGGAATGCCGGAGGATTTTTATTCTATAGATCTGACGGATGCGTATGAGAGTTTGGGAAGGATTCTGGGAGAATCACTTGGGGAAGACCTTGTTAATGAGATATTCTCTAAATTTTGTATGGGCAAGTAGTTCCCACGAGGGTTGCGTGAGTACGCAGGGACTTATGCATAGGTATAGGTTTCGGAAGCCCGCAGAGGTACTTCACATTGGAATGTGAGAAAACCGCAAAGGGGCACAAGGCCGCGCCCCTCTGCACACCCCTGGGCCTTTTTTACAAAGTGCGGCGATTGAGGAAGGCAGAAAGTTACTAACCTGTGCCTGTATGCTTCTGTACTGGCAATTCAACACTGAGCCGAAACGTGGCAAACAAAACTTTGTATACCCCCGCAGACGTGCACCGCACGTCGAGAGCCTCGTTGCAGCTACACTGCAACAATCGGCACAGCGTCCCATATTCAACACCGAAGAATACAGACAAAAGTCGATAAAGTCACACTTGCCACAATCGAAGCACTCAACCTCACATCGGCACAGCGTCACACAACCAACACCGAAGAATACAAAAATAAGCCAACAAGGCCACACATCCCCACAACCAGGAACTCTTAAAAAAAGCCCGAGGGGTGTGCAGAGGGGCCGTGGCTTTACGGCCCCTTTGCGGTTTTCCACAGCTTCCCAAAGCAAGAACCCCATGCCTCCTGCCAAGGAAAGCAAAACATACATCACACAATAAAAACAAAGATAAAAAATAGAAATAAAGGAGAAAAAGCATGAAAAATCTGGAACAGTCTTTCGACATCATAGTAGTAGGCGCCGGCCACGCAGGCTGCGAAGCCGCATTAGCAAGTGCCCGTCTGGGCCTGCAAACAGTCATGTTCACAGTCAGCGTAGACAGCATCGCCCTGATGCCCTGCAACCCCAACGTAGGCGGCAGTTCCAAAGGCCATCTCGTCCGCGAACTGGACGCCCTCGGTGGAGAAATGGGCAAAAATATAGACAAAACATTCATCCAGTCCAAAATGCTCAACCAGTCCAAAGGCCCTGCAGTCCATTCTCTCCGTGCCCAGGCCGACAAACAGGCTTACAGCACCGAGATGCGAAAAACTCTGGAAAACACAGAAAACTTAACTATCCGCCAGGGCGAAGTAACAGAACTTCTGGTAGAAGATAACCACATCACCGGTGTAAAAACCTTTTCAGGAGCCACCTACCACGCAAAAGCCGTAGTTCTCTGTACAGGAACCTACCTCAAGGCCCGCTGCATCTACGGCGATGTCAGCAACTACACAGGACCAAACGGCCTTCAGGCAGCCAACTATCTCACGGATTCTCTGAAAAAACTGGGAATCGAAATGTTCCGCTTCAAAACAGGAACCCCTGCCAGGATCGCCGGAAACACCATCGATTATTCCAAAATGGAAGAGCAGTTCGGAGACAAAAGAGTCGTACCGTTCTCCTTCTCCACAGACCCGGAATCCGTACAGATCGAGCAGAAATCCTGCTGGCTGACCTACACAAACGAAAAAACACACGAGATCATCCGCGCAAACCTGGACAGATCCCCTCTTTATTCCGGAATGATCGAAGGAACCGGTCCGCGTTATTGCCCGTCCATCGAAGATAAAGTCGTCCGTTTTGCAGACAAAAAACGCCATCAGGTATTCATTGAGCCAGAAGGCCTTTACACAAATGAAATGTACATCGGAGGAATGTCCAGCTCTCTTCCGGAAGATGTCCAGTACGAAATGTACCATTCCGTACCAGGCCTGGAGCACGCCAAGATCGTGAAAAATGCCTACGCCATTGAGTATGACTGCATCAATCCACGCCAGCTCTACCCGACACTGGAATTCAAAAAGATCAAGGGCCTTTTCAGCGGCGGACAGTTTAACGGAAGCTCAGGATACGAGGAAGCAGCCGCTCAGGGTCTGATCGCAGGAATCAACGCAGCCATGGAAGTAAAAGGAAAAGAACAGCTGATCCTGGATCGCTCCGAGGCATATATCGGCGTTCTCATCGATGATCTGGTAACAAAAGAAAACCATGAGCCGTACCGAATGATGACAAGCCGCGCCGAATACCGCCTGCTGCTCCGTCAGGACAATGCAGACCTCCGTCTCCGCAAAAAAGGCTGGGAGGTTGGCCTGATCGATGATGAGACATACCATAAACTGCAGGAAAAAGAACGAATGATCCATGAAGAGATCGAGAGAGTAGAACATACGACTGTAGGCGGTTCTGCAGAAGTACAGAGCCTTCTGGAATCTCAGGGAAGTACATTGCTGAAATCAGGAACCACCATTGCAGAGCTGATCCGCAGACCGGAACTTAACTATAAAGTGCTTGCACCGATTGATAAAGAAAGACCGGAACTTCCAGAAGATGTATGTGAGCAGGTAGAGATCAACATCAAATATGATGGCTATATCCGCCGCCAGATGAAACAGGTGGAGCAGTTCAAAAAACTGGAGCAGAAAAAAATTCCGGAAGACATTGATTATGAAGATGTAGGAAGCCTCCGCATTGAAGCACGTCAGAAACTGGAGGCTTACAGACCGGTATCCATCGGCCAGGCATCCCGAATCTCCGGCGTATCCCCGGCAGATATCTCTGTACTTCTTGTATACCTGGAAAGCAAAGCCGGACATAAACATTGATAACATTCTGAATAATGAAAACATAAAAAACAAAGAATAAGAGAGGAAACTGCATGTACAATTTAGAAATCCTGGAAAAAGGCTGCGAAGAACTTGGAATTACTCTTAATGACACGCAGAAAAATCAGTTTATCCAGTTCTACGAATTCCTTGTAGAAAAAAATAAAGTTATGAACCTTACCGGAATTACAGAATTCGATGAGGTTCTCGTGAAACATTTCCTGGACAGCCTTTGCTGTGTCAAAGCCGTAGATATGAGCAAGGTAAAAACGGTCATGGACATCGGAACCGGTGCCGGATTTCCGGGGGTTCCCCTGAAGATCGCTTTCCCGGAATTGGAAGCCTGCCTTCTGGATTCCCTGAACAAAAGAGTGAAATTCCTGGAAGAAACCTTTGCACTCCTTGGACTTGAGAACATCTCAGCCATCCACGGAAGAGCCGAAGAATATGCAAAAAACAAAGCCTACAGAGAAAAATATGACCTCTGTGTATCCAGAGCAGTATCCGGTCTTGCAACCCTGTCCGAATACTGTCTCCCATACGTAAAAGTCGGAGGACTTTTTGTCTCCTATAAATCCGGCTCAGTAAAGGAAGAAGCCGAAGCGGCGGAAAAAGCAGTAAAAATCCTCGGTGGAAAGATCCGAGACATTCAGTACTTCGATCTTCCGGGATCCGAGATCAGCCGTTCCCTGGTCATCATCGAAAAAGTAAAAAACACACCTGGAAAATACCCGAGAAAAGCAGGAACGCCGCTCAGAGAACCACTGGCATAACAGAATCTTGCTGCTCAGAAAATGTAATCTCCTGTCGAACAAAAGAAGAATTTGTGTGACAGGAGATTTTTCGCTGATTTGTTTCACAAAATTATCACAAATTTATCCTACTTTTATCACAAATTACTTTTACACTATAAAATGATAGAGATGCCCCTGGATTCCCCCATTCTCTGTTTCATCCAGGGGCATTTTCTATTGAAAAGACGCCAGAGTCAAAGGGCCTCTGTTTTACGACCTTTTGCCTCTGGCATCTTATAAGATGGGAAATCAAGAATTGAAAAAGTATTTCCCGGAGAATAAAAGGAGGAGAGTAAAGTGATCGAAGTAAGTAATCTGGTCAAAAAATACGGCGATCATACAGCCGTTGACCATCTTTCCTTTCAGATCGAAAAGGGGAAAATTTACGGATTCCTGGGCCCCAACGGTGCAGGAAAATCAACAACAATGAACATGATCACAGGATACATTGCTTCCACAGAGGGAAAAGTAATGATCGATGGTCATGACATTCTGGAAGAACCGGAGGCAGCCAAGAAATGTATCGGCTATCTGCCGGAAATGCCGCCACTCTATTTTGACATGACTGTTCTTGAGTACATGAAATTTGCGGCTGATCTGAAAAAAATCCCAAGAAACCAGAAAGACAAACAGATAAAAGAAGTCATGGATATGGTAAAGATCACAGACATGAAAGACCGTCTGATCAAAAACCTTTCCAAAGGTTACCGCCAGAGAGTTGGCCTTGCACAGGCGATCCTTGGATATCCGGAAGTGATCATCCTGGATGAGCCTACAGTAGGACTTGACCCGAAGCAGATCATCGAGATCCGTGACCTGATCAAAAGCCTGAAACAGAAACATACGGTTATCTTAAGTTCTCATATCCTTTCCGAGGTGAGAGCAGTATGTGATTACGTTCTGATCATTTCACACGGAAAACTGGTAGCCAGTGATACGCCGGACAATCTGGAACGTCTGGCAGCAGGTTCCAACAGTCTCCTTATGAAAGTAAAAGGTGAGAAAGATACCATCCGAAAAGATCTGGAAACGATCGAAGGCGTTACCGGTGTGGAAATGTCCTACGACAGCGACGAAGAACTGTGGAAAACAAAAGTTTCCATTCAGGAAAATGTGGATATCCGCGAAAAAGTTTTCTATGCTATGGCAAAAGCAAACTGCCCGATCTACGAGATGCAGGTTAAGAGAGTTTCTCTTGAGGATGTATTCCTTGAGCTTACCGAAGGAGAAAAAAAGAAATCCACCGGGAAACAGGAAAGATCACAGTGGAAACCGGTAGAAGATAAATCTTCGGAAACAGAAAAATCTGAGAAAACGGAGAAAGCTTCAGATAAAAAAGAGGGGGATCAGTCATGACAGCAATTTTTAAAAGAGAACTGAAAAGCTATCTGACCTCCATGGTTGGATATCTCTTCATATTTTTTGTCCTGGTGCTGACTGGAATTTATTTTTCCGCATATCAGCTCTCAGCAGGTTATTCAAAATTTGAATCTACATTAAGCGCACTGACCTTCGTGTTCCTGATCGGTGTGCCGATCCTTTCCATGCGTGTACTTGCAGAAGAACGTAAACAAAAAACAGATCAGCTGCTTCTGACAGCGCCGATATCTGTGTGGGATATCGTATTTGGAAAATACCTTGCACTGGTAGCCGTATTTGCCATTCCGGTTGTGATCATGTGCTTTTATCCACTGATCATGAGTAAATTTGGAACCATTTCCTATGCTTCCGCATATACAGGAATCCTGGGATTTTTCCTTCTTGGATGTGCGAATCTGGCAATTGGTGTATTTATGTCAGCACTTACGGAAAGCCAGGTAATTGCAGCAGTACTTACTTTTGTATTTCTGTTTGCTTTCTATATGATGAATGGAATTTCCTCATTTTTCTCACAGACTTCCATGTCAACGGCAGTGGCATTCGGACTTCTGATCGTGGCGATCGCAATTATCATTTATACCATGATCAAAAATGTTCTGATCTCTGTAGTGATCGGAGTTGTAGGAGAAGTTGCCCTTGTGATCGTATACGTTGTAAAATCAAGTATTTTCCAGGGTGGTATCCAGAAAGTACTGAATGTATTTAATCTGAGCGGACATTATGAGAACTTTACAAACGGTGTGTTTGACGTGACAGGAATCGTATATTTTATCTCTGTCGTTGCAATCTGTCTGTTTCTCACCATGCAGTCCATTCAGAAGAGACGCTGGAACTAGGGGGTGAATGGAAATGAAATTCAGTGAGAAATTCAAGAAAAATAAAAGTGAGGCAGTAGAGACAGAAACTGCGCAGGATTTCGGGAAAAAGAAACATAAACCAGATCCGAAAAAACTGGTAGGCACTATCAGTAAAAAGCATATTAAAAATGGTACTTACAGCATGGCTATGGCAGCGATCTTTATCGTGATCGTAGTTGTGATCAATATGATCGTAGGTGCAATCCCGTCTAAATATTCACAGCTGGATGTAAGTTCATCCAAGCTTTATACCATCGGTGATGAGACAAAGAAAGTGCTGAAAGCACTGGATAAAGATGTGACCATTTACCAGATCGCACCAAGCGGCTCTGAGGATGATACGATTTCCAACCTGCTGTCACGCTATAAAGATGAGTCCAAACATATTAAAGTTGAAGTAAAAGATCCGGTTGTAAATCCGAAATTTGCTTCTGAATATACAAGCGATGATCTTGCATCAAACAGCCTGATCGTAGTTTGCGGAGACAGAAACAAAGTTATCAATTACAACGATATGTATTCTACTTCTGTAGACTACAATACCTGGCAGCAGACCACGACCGGATTTGACGGTGAGGGACAGATCACAAGTGCTATCGGATATGTGACATCCGAGAACCTTCCGATCATGTACACGTTATCCGGACATGGCGAAAAAGATCTGGATTCCAGCTTTAAAGAGGATATCCAGAAAGCCAACATTGATATCAAGGATCTGAACCTTCTCACAGAAGGAAAAGTTCCGGACGATGCTGACTGCCTGATGATCGTATCTCCGACGAGCGATATTTCCGAGGAAGAAAAAACAGAGATCCTGGATTATCTGGAGGCAGGCGGAAAGGCCATGATCTTCTCTGATTATACACAGGATGATCTGCCGAACTTCGATGCTGTCCTTGAAAATTATGGCGTAAAACGTGCAGCAGGAATCGTATTTGAGGGCGACAGCCAGCATTATGGAATGCAGATGCCGTATTATCTGGTACCGACTGTTAACAGCACAGATGCAAGCTCTGAGACCGCTTCCGCAGGCTCTTATGTACTGGCTCCATATGCACAGGGTATTCAGAAAACAGATGATGTAAGAGATACCGTAACGATTGACAGTATCCTGACAACTTCTAACCAGGCTTACTCTAAGACAAACATGCAGAGCAGCAATATCGAGAAAGAAGACGGAGATGTAGACGGCCCGTTTGATCTTGGTGTTGCCATTACTGAGAAACTGGATGATGACAAGGAAACACAGATCGTTTACTACTCCACAGCAAATCTGATGGAGAGTCAGGTAAACCAGATGGTATCCGGCGGAAATGAAAAACTTCTTCTGGAGTCCTTAAACTGGATGACCAGCACAGATGACGGCAATTCCGTTTCCATCCCATCCAAGAGCCTTGAGTCTACAAGCCTGACCGTAACGGATTATGATGCAGCCTTCTGGAAGATCTGTACTATTGGTCTGATCCCGGGAGTGTTCCTTGTTGCAGGATTTTTAATCTGGCTTAAGAGGAGAAAAGCATAATGAAAAAATCAACAAAACTTGTTTCAGCTGTTGTTGTTCTGGCAGTTCTAGGTGGTACGTATGTGGGACTGAATACCTACGTATCCAAAGAGGAAAAGACAGAGAGCAGCAGTGAGGAGGAAAGCAAAACAGAAGTGTTTTCCGTGAAAACGGATGATATCAAATCTCTGGAATTTATCGTGGACAAGAAGGAAACTACCTTTGAGAAAAAAGATGATTCCTGGGTGAAAAAAGATGAGACTGCTTTCCCTGTAAATCAGACAACTCTGGATTCTGCAGCTTCCGCCATCGAAAAGGTGGAAGCTGACAGGGTTCTGAAAAAAGTAGACGATCTTACCGAATATGGACTGGATTCCCCGTCCAATACGGTGACCGTTGAT
Organism: Blautia sp. MCC283; assembly: GCF_018785565.1. Classification (NCBI taxonomy): domain Bacteria; kingdom Bacillati; phylum Bacillota; class Clostridia; order Lachnospirales; family Lachnospiraceae; genus Blautia; species Blautia sp. MCC283. The sequence continues at coordinate 95,858 of NZ_WQQB01000017.1, forward strand.
ACCAGTGATGGCACAACCAAGTTTAATATCGGAGATGAGAATACTTCCACGAATCAGTATTACATTTCCAAAGATGATGATGACAGTACTGTGTATGTAGTAGCGGCAGATACGGTCACTCCGTTTATGAAATCTCTTTACGATTATGCACAGGGAGAAGATTTCCCGACAATTGATTCTTCCACAGTAAAGAAAGTCCAGGTAAGCGAGGATAAAGATTCCTATGTTCTGGAAGAAAATTCTGATGGAGCTACCTGGGATGTTTCCAGCGATGGAAGCAGTGATAAAGAAACTGCGGATACTACAGCAGCAGGAAATGTAACCTCCGGACTTGGAAATTTTGCATATGATCAGTTTGTAAATTATAATGCAGAGGATCTTTCACAGTATGGCCTTGATAAGCCGTATGCGACGATTACAGTGGATTATCAGGAAGAGGTGAAGGATGACAGCTCAGACAGTACAGATTCTTCAGAAAAGGATTCTACAGCCTCTGAGAGTGATTCTGAGAGTGTCGACAGTACTGATGATAAAGCTTCAGCAGAAAACAGTTCGACAGATAGTTCTGACAGCACGGATGCTTCTGATGACAGCAGTTCTTCAGAGGATACCAAGACAACAACAGTAGATAAACAACTTGTTATCTACGTTGGCGATGAAGCAAGTGATGGCAGTCGATATGTAACTGTGGATAACAAACATATTTATACAATGTCCGCGGATACTCTGAGCGCAGTTATTGACAAAGCACCATCAGATCTCTGGTCACTGATCGTCAATTATCTGTCTGTAAAAAATCTGGATCAGCTTCAGGTTACTTACGGCGGCGCAACAAATACTGTAAATGTTTCACGTGAAACATCCAAAGATGATGACGGCAATGACAAAGAGACAACGACTTATCAGCTGGATGGTAAGGAGATAGAAAGTACAACCTTTACCACTTTCTATAACAAGCTGATAAATATGGCAGGCCAGAAGAGACTGACGGACGCTTATACACCGGCTACAGACCCGGAGATGACTGCTGTATTCACAGACTCTGATAAGAACCAGACAACCGTTACCTTCTACACATATGACACAAACTATTACGCAGCTGTCGTTGGAAACAAAGTATTCCTCGTAAACAAAATGACGGTAAAAGAAATGTTTAATGCATATGAGACACTGATAAACGGTGAATCAAAAACAGAAGCCACAGCAACACCAACTGCTGAGGCGGAAAAGTAAAAAATAAAACTAAGCCCCGGAATTCCATGGATCAGGAGTTCCGGGGCTTTCTATAATAAAAAAACCTGTACAGTGGTTTTTCAGTCCACCGTACAGGTTTTATTTTTTTTATATCCAACAGAAGGTTCGGGGGAGCTTCTGTCAGTTACATATTAGTTAAGCAAGACCTCTTTCTTCCAGCCAGTCGAAGAGAACGATTTTTTCTTCTTTCTTTCTCTTGGCCATGTGATTGAACTGAAGGATTGTCAGGATCGTGAAGATCACAAACAGTACAGCCAGTACAATTACAGAAGTAGTAATGCTTCTGCCACCACTGATCGTTGCACGGAATGCATCAACTGTGTAGGTGAATGGCAGGTATGCGTGAATCTTTGCAACAAATGCAGGAGAAATCTCGACCGGATAAGTACCGGCAGATCCTGCAAGCTGAACGACCATGAATACCAGCATCAGGAAACTTCCTACTTTACCAAGTGTAATGTTGAAGAAGTACATCATGGATGTAAAGGTCATTGCTGCGAGGCAGGCGAAGAGAACTGTCTTGCCCATCTCAGCAGGGGTGAATCCGTTAAATGCATGTAACAGAAGGATCAGACAGATTGCCTGAAGCATTGCTACCGGATAAAGTACGGAAGCTTTGCTTGCCCACCATGCAAAACCGGATTTCAGTTTGCCTTTATACTGAGCCAGAGGATACATCAGGCAGAATGCCAGTGCACCAACCCAGAGGCCTACAGACATCATATAAGGTGCCATTGCGTGTCCGTTATTCGGAACATCGGTAAGTTTTGTTTCATCGCTCACAACAGGTGTTGCGAACATTTTAATTGTTTCATCACTTGCTGAGTTATCTTTAACTGTTTTAGCTCCATCACTGAGGCTTGTGGTTAATGTCTTGGAACCATCTTTCAGTTCTTTCATACCACTTCCAAGTTTCTTGGAACCATCATACAGCTGAGAGGAACCACTCTGGATCTGAGCAGCACCATCTGCAAGCTGTTTCGCACCATTGTTCAGAGTGCTGTTGTTACTTACAAGTTTCTTGGTACCACTGAGAAGAGTTGAGGTACCGTTTGCTAATGTCTTAGTTCCGTTTGCAAGAGTAGTAGCACCGCTGGAAAGAGTTTTAGCTCCAGTGGAAAGCTGACTGGTACCGCTTGTAAGAGCAGAACTGTTAGCGGCCAGTTTAGCGACGCCATCTGTGTATGTCTTAATTCCTGTAGTCAGTGTTTCAGAACCATCGGCAAGCTGACCTGCACCGGATTTCACCTGCGGAAGTGCGCTTGTGATCTGTTTTCCTGCTTTTTTCAGACTTGTTGCGCCATCAGTAAGTTTCTTGTTGTTTGCGGTTAATTTATCAAATCCATCGTTCAGAGCTTTGATTCCGGCGGCTGCTTTCGGGAAAGCTGCGGTACCAGTCTCCAGTTTCTGAAGTCCGGCGGAAACAGTTTTTGTTCCGGTATTTACAGCTGTTGCACCCGCGTACAGCTGCTGTGTAACAGCGGAAAGCTGAGAGATCATATCTGTAGGAAGCTGACCTGCAACTGCGCCCATTGTAGTAGCGGCTGTGCCCATTTCTGTAGCACCGCTGCCCATTTCTGCTGCACCATTGCTCATTTCTGTAGCACCACTTGTCAGTCCGTCTGCAAGCTGGTTCAAAGTTGCTGCAGCACCTGTCAGAGTCTGTACACTGCTCTTAATATCCTCAGTTTTGCTGTTCAGCTGTGAAAGTGCATCTCCAAGTTCTCCCTGAACTGCATCAATTTCACCATTTACAACGCCCAACTGGGAAACCTGATCAGAATATCCGGCTGCAAAGGAAGTATCTACCTGAGAAGCGCTTCCGGCAGCACCGGACAGAGTATTGATCACATTGCTGAGGCTTTCAGCGGAAATTTTTCCATTTTCATCCTGTGCGCTCTGAATTGCCTGAAGTTCTGCAACAGCAGAGTTCATAGCCTGCTGTGCGGCATCAATTCTTCCGTTTGCGTCATTAAGTGTTGAAGTTGTTGTCTGTCCGTATGTATCCATTGCGGAGCTTACTGCACTGATCTGAGCTTTCATTCCACCAAATGCAGTACCAAGACCCTTTGCTTTGGAAGAAAGCATTGTACTTGCATCAGTAAGAGCACTTGCTGCACTGTTAAGACCAGGTACGATCTGACCGGTAACAGCTGACGCACCCTGAGTCATGGCTGCGGAAGCGGATTCCATACCAGTTTGAGCCTTAGTCATACCGGCGGAAGCAGATTCCATACCTTTCTGAGCCTTTGTAAGGCCACTGGAAAGCTGTTTGAAGGATTCTTCAGTAGTGCTTCCCTTCAGAGCAGAAACAGTGTCGTTAAGTTTTTTGGTTCCTGCTTCCAGAGCTGCAGTTCCGGATACCAGAGACTGAGAATCTTTAGTTCCTTTTGTAACGCCGGTATTTAACTGAGCGATACCATCAGAAACATCTCCAAGGCTTTCCAGAGCGGAGAGCTGTTTAGCGCCGTCTGCCAGTTCCTGTGCACCCTTTACATAAGCGGTTGTTCCATCAGCCAGAGTATCTGCACCGCTGACATACTTTGTAGCACCACTGGAAAGAGTATTGATACCTTCGCTTAAAGCTTTGGCACCGGATTCCAGGCTGCTTGCACCGCTTTTCAGTGCATCGGAGTTTTCATTCAACTGATCAACACCTGCGGTGTACTGTTTCACACCTTTATCCAGAGTGTCAACACCGGTTGTAAGCTCCGGTACCTTGTTGGTGAGAGTAGCGACACCACTGTCAAGCTGTTTTGCTCCATCATCCAGACTCTTGGCTCCGTCGTTAACCTGAGCTACACCATCGGTGTATGTCTTAAGTCCCTCTGTGAGACTGTCAGCACCGCTTACGAATGTAAGAGTACTTGTGGAAAGTTTTTTCAGGTTCTTGGTAATGGTTTTGTTACCATCAGCAGCTGTAGTCAGTCCGTCTTCAAGTTTTCCGGATCCGTCAGCAGCTTCCTGCATTCCGTCACCTGCTTCTGAGATAGAATCAAAAACGGTTTCTGTATAGGTTTCTGTAACCTGGGAGGCGATGTTGTCGCGAAGCTTCAGCATTGCTGTTTCACTGAGCTTGGAAGCGATGTAGTTGGTTCCCGGATTGGTCTGATATGTCAGCTCCATCTGCTTGGGGTTATCATCCATTACAGTAGCTGCATTTGCGGAGAAGTCTTCCGGAATTGTGATAACCATGTAGTAGGTTCCGTTTGCCAGACCGTCCTCTGCTGTTTTGCTGTCTACAATGTTGAATGCCATTGAGTCGTTGTCTTTTAGCTCATCCGCCATATCCTTACCTATACTTAGCGTCTTGCCATTATACTCAACTGGTTTGTCTTCGTTTACCACGGCCACCGGCAGGTTATCCACGCTTCCGTAAGGATCCCACATGGATTTCAGAAACAGGCCTGCATAGATGATCGGGATAACGATGATAGCGATTACAACGATAAGCATGAGCTTGTTACGAAGTAGGCTTTTCCATTCGTCTTTGATCATTTTACCTATCCCTTTCTTTATTTAGTTTTATATAAAGCTTAGTTGCTTAATCAAACTTTATTCCAGTAATGGCTTCAAAATCTATTAAACATACTAAATTCTATTAATAGCTCTCAAATCCATTATCAAACAAAGTGTTGATTTTCTTTACGTGATGTATTATACTAAACACAAAACATAGATACAACCATTAAATATTTACTGAATGTATATTAATGGACATAAATGCGAAAAATGTCTAATACAGAAAGATGATTTTTATGGCTGCAGACACGAACATGATATTATAGTAATTCCAGAAATACTATAGTTGAGAGAAAATGACCGAATCAAGGAAGCCTTCTCCGCGGGATTGCGAAAAGCAATAAGCAATAAGTAATGAGTGGGGACTTGCTTATATCAGGAGGAGTACAAACAAGTCCTGATAAACTGCGGAGCAGTTATTTGGTTATGAGCAAGTAGCGAAGCGGATTGCGAATATCCGCTTGACTATATGGTGATTTATGAACATGAAGTAGAGTAGAATGCGAATGTCCGCTTTACTTATTATAGCTTTACGGAATAACAGGGGGAAAAGAAAAATGGCCGAAAAAGTTGATAGAAGAGTACGGAAAACAAAAGCACAGCTTCGAGCAGGATTAGCACGTCTTATGCAGAAGAAGAGTATTAAAGAGATTACTGTGAAAGAACTGGTGGAAGAAGTAGATATCAACCGTTCCACGTTTTATCTTCATTATACAGATATTTACCAGATGTTAGAATCTATTGAGGCGGAACTGATGGATGAAGTTTCTCATTTAGTAGAAGATTATCCGCTTGATCCTCTTAACAATAAGGAGAGTTCTTATCCGTTTATTGAGCAGATTTTTACAATTTTGGATAATAATAAGGATATTTGTATTGCACTGCTCGGAAAAAATGGGGATATGGCGTTTGTCAGCCGAATCGAAAAGCTGATTGCGGATACAGTTCTGCATCGTCTGTCTATTCGTTTGCCTAAGAATAATCGGGATATTGAGTATGCGTACGCCTTTTGTCTGAATGGATGTGTAGGAATGATCAAGACATGGCTCTCTTCTGAAAACCAGGAATCTACACAGCATATGGCAGAGCTTACCCATAAGCTGATTGATAATACAACACATATGTATTTGGAACAGGCTTTAAGATAAAATAAGAGCTGATGTTTCACGTGAAACAATAATAAATAAAATACGAAAATGGGGTTGTCGCACTGACAATTGTTGCCTCCATATAGGACTTTTATATTTCATTGTCCTATATGAGGGTAGCATATCACAATGTGACAACCCCATTTTTTTATGCCATAGGTGATTACTCCGTAATGTTCCAATAACACAAAAAAATCTCCGGGCAGGATCACGCTGCGCCGGAGAGAAATTATGCCAATTATGCCGCTGAAGCAATCTGCCGCAGGAGGAGAATCCTGCAAGCAGGAGCTTTTTTGTTTACAGAAAAATTGATACCTGCTCCAGAAAATGCTCAGGATCTTCGATGTGAGGAAGATGTCTGGTATCAGGAATTGTTGCAGTTTCAATAGAAGAATTCAGTTTCTGATACTCTTCGGCAATGAGAGAACCAGAAGCCTCTTTTTTGCCGGAAATGATATAAATGCAGGCATCAGAAGATTCAACTGCGTTGTTGATGCTGATATTCAAATACTTGCCAATATAGCTGGAATAGAGATATTTGGCGTTGGAACCACCTTTATGCGCGGATTCATAATAAGTATCTACAAGTGTATCGGTCACGTGAAACGGATTATAAAATAACTGTTCCATAAACATGCTGCTGATAGCCTCACGTGCACATGCGATATGATAGATCAGTGTTCCGAAGACAGGAAGTTCGATTATGTGTTTGAATAATTTATTGTCTTCACATGGGGCCTGCTTCAGTGAACTGAGACTTGGTGGATTTACAAGCATGATCTTGCGAATATAGTCGGAATTATTACGATATGCCATGATTGCAAAAGAACCGGAAAAACCACTGGCAATAATATCTGTTTCTTCGTGAATTACATTCTTAACAAAGTCGCAGAGAAGCTGCACAAATACAAAATTTGTGTAGGTAATCTCTACCTTTTCAGAGCGTCCACAGCCCAAAAGATCAATCGTGTAAACGGTATGTTCTGTTGCCAGCTGATTTTCAACGGCATTCCATTCATAGCCAGATGCGCCTGGCATTATATCGTGAACGAGAAGCAGTGGAGAACCATGTCCCTGCTTTGTATAGTGGATTTTTCCAAAACGCCAGTCATATGTTTTACCATGTGGTTGCTCCAGCATATCTTTAAGCTGAGATGTGGCATCTATAAAACGATTTGTAATATGAATAACTCCTGTGGCTGTTCCTAATAAAGCAGCAAGAGTAAGTAGTTTATGTCCGTTTTTCTTCATTGAAAGCCTCCTGAAATTCGTATTAAATGATTTGGGAAAATACTGTTCGATGCACTAAAATTCACTGATCTGATGGTATTTTTCTGAATATTTTCTGGCTTTTATTATACGCTATTGGTGGAAAATTTACAATGCTTTTGTAGATTGGAGTAAGGAAGGTAACATGTGAAATAAGATAGAAAATGAGCGATATTTTTTATATCGAATCAGGAAAGTTCCCATCTCCTTGTGAAGCTACGAGAAACAAAATGTGGTGTGTGGAGGGATGAGGTTGTATCAGGAACACAAGCAGGTCCTGATACAACCGTGAAGCAGTTATTCGGTTATGAGTAAGTAATAAATGCGGATGAATTTATTTACTTGACTGTTTTACAGTGTATGTTTCACGTGAAACATATATTGCATGTAATACAGGCAAATAGTTCCTTTTTAACCAAATCAAGTAAGTCCCCTGCTTCAATTGCGAAAAGCAATAAGCAGGGGGATTGATTGTATCAGGAAGAGTGTAAGCAATTTCTGATAAACTGCGAAGTAGTTAATTATTCGGTTATGAGCAAGTAGTGAAGCAGATTGCGAATATCCGCTTCACTTAGTGAGAGGCAGGAGATTTTTTTTGACAAATGTAAAGCAATTATGCCATAGATGCTGTAGTTATTTACGGAGGTGCAGCTATCTACTGGACAAGCGGATATTTGCATCTCGCATTGCTCGTAGCTCTGCACCGAATAAATTGCACCACAGTTTATGAGTGAATAAATACTCTGCCGGTTTTCACTTGCCATAGCTGTGGTTGTGGATACAGAGAGTCAAATTATACAGGGTTTCCCAGAATAATATTGATTAAAGTTTTATTCAGCATAATAGTGCGGTTCCAGGGATTGATGATTACTCCTTCAATAGATGGTTCCTGGAGTGCTGCGTGAAAAATTTTGTCAATGTCTGCTGTGAAAGTAGACATGATCTGGCTGCTGCCTTTTAATTCTTCGTCAAAACTGGTAAAAGCAGCCCACCATTGTTTTCCATCACCGGTTTTTATAGCCTGGAGATTAATCTTTCCATCACCTTTTGGTGGTTCTACAGCTACGATCAGCTGAGCATACTCTTTCATTCTGCGACGAATTACCGTGAGAACGTGCGCCAGCATTTCTTCAGTGGCATCCTGCTGGAGAGCAGCGATTGCAGTTTCGATTTTGTCATTTCCCTGAAGCGTTTTATCTAATTGAGCCTTTGCCTGATCTTTGTTGGTTGGATTCATGATAGAAATATTCCTTTCGATATAGATAGATTGTTCGTGATTGTATTATAGCATTTCAGGAAATAGAGCGGCAAGATTAAGTTAAACGCAAACGTGCCTGCATCTGCGGGGGTATGGAGTAGGGACGGAGATTTTTATCGATAAATTATATGGCGATAGTGTAAAGAGATAAGCTGAGAATAAGAGAAGAAGAACAAGGGGGGAATTCATAAAGATTTTGAAAAGAAAAAAATGATATTTGACAAAAGGGATAGTAGTATGGAATGAGAAAAGAAAAAACATATGTCCAATATATCGGACTTTTCTGCGAAGGTGGGAAATGAAAAAAGAAATACGTCAAAATACGAAGGTTTAACGCTAAAAATGATATAAAAGTACGGTTTATAGTACCGCAATAATATATGTGTACGATTTATAGTACATATATAAAAATGCACAAAAACACCCAAACACCGTCATGTGCACCTGCACGCAGTCGAGCAGATATTCGCAATCCGCTTCGCTGCCTGCTCATAACCAAATAACTGCTCCGCAGTTTATCAGGAGAAACTTGCACTCCTCCTGATACAAGCAAATCCCCACCCACTGCTTATTGCTTTTCACAATTGAAGCAGGGGACTTACTTGATTTGGTTAAAAATACGATGAAAGATACGAAAAAAATAGAAAAAATAATGCTGTTTTTGCTGCAAATGCCTGCTTAACAATGATCTGGATGGCCTACATGCCTCCTGATAAGCTACGAAGTAGTTATTCGGCTATGGGCAGGCAGCGAAACGGATTACGAATATCCACTTGACGGCCCATATATAGAAAAAAGAGGCGTTTTAGGGCGCCTGAGAGCTGTTATTTTGCTGTGTTTCTGCTATGTTTGAGCTGGTTTTGACGAGGACAGGAGACAAATAATACATAATGGGATATTTCGGAAATAAAAAATATAAATACGCCGCTTCGCGGCGTATAACCAGGAAAAAGGAATAGCACAAAATGAAACTTGCTGGTTAAAATGAAAAAATAATACGCTTTTCCTGTACAATATAAATTCAACTATACTAGCGATAAAACTCTTGTAAAATAAGCGTTTTTAGTAACTTTTAGTTTCTATATATTATATAAAAATGATAAAAATGGCAAAAATCAGACATTCCTAAAATACGCCAAAAATCACTGTTTCATTTTGCTATATATCAAAATATGCCATTATATTTTCTAAAATGATACCAAAAAATCTTTTACAACATTTCGCTCTTCATCGTAGTATCAGTTGTTTTTGCTTTTATCCTGAAGGGAAATAGAGAGGCGTTTGAGTAATTCGATATATAGAAGCAAGACATAACTACATGACAAATGTAAATGATTTTATCTATCCAATCGAATTAAGTAAGTCTCCTGATTCTATTGCGAAAAGAAATAAGCAGAGGGTGGGGCCTTACTTGATTCAGGTCAAGCGGATATTCGCAATCCGCTTCGCTACGTAGCTCTACACCAAATAGCTGCTCCGCAGTTTATCAGGAGGAGCTTGCACTCCTCCTGATACAAGCAAGTCCCCCACCCACTGCTTATTGTTTTTCGCAACCCCGCAGGGGACTTACTTGATTTGGTTAAATGGTGACAAACTTGGGGGCATATACGCTGAAAAAGAGCAGCAATTGCTGATAATAAAATATGAAATAATTGCATTCATAAATGCATAACAGAACGTGCCAGGCAGTAAGAGCTGCATATTGTAAGAAATGTAAGAAACTGCCATGCAGGTACTGAAATACGCGCGGTCAGTTTTGCAGTAAGAACAGCAAGCATATTGTAAGGCAAAATCCGGTAAAAACGCTGGCGTTCAGTTCTGTGGCATTACAGTAAAAATACTGTGGGAGGGAGGTGGAATCATTACGGAGATTACGTATGGGACCGATCTTTTTGAGGCATTCCTGGAACTGCTATAGTACTGTAAGAGGGAAGTGGAATCATTGCCCTGAGAAGAATCATCTGTGGTTTTGCAATAAAACAGAGTATTGTAAGGGCAGTTTAAGAGCACTGTGGTTTGGGTATACTATACAATAAATAAAATAATTCAAAACCCATTTTCTATTGTTTCACGTGAAACATTATGTGGCGGTTTAAAAATAAAAGTGTTATAATGGTATCCAATGAGTAAAAATCCCTTAAAAAATACAAAAAAGGAGGGGTAAAATGGGACGAATCATTGCAGTTGCCAATCAGAAAGGCGGGGTTGGAAAATCAACAACGGCGATTAATTTATCGGCCTGCCTTGCTGAAAAAGGGAAAAAGGTTCTTGCCATTGACATAGATCCGCAGGGAAATACCACAAGTGGACTTGGCGCAGACAAGAATGCAGTAGAAAATACCCTTTACGAGCTGCTGCTTGGAGAAGCAGAGACCAAAGATACCATTATAAAAAACGTAGTAGATAATGTTGACCTGATACCATCGAATATGAATCTTTCCGGTGCTGAGATTGAGCTGGTAGATCTTGAGGATAAGGAATATATCCTGAAAAAGATTACTGACAAACTGCGTCGGAAATATGATTACATAATCATGGATTGTCCGCCGTCACTGAGCATGCTGACAATCAATGCCCTGACGGCGGCAACTTCTGTTCTGGTGCCGATTCAGTGTGAATATTACGCACTGGAAGGTCTGTCACAGCTGATACATACCATCGAACTGGTGAGAGACAGATTGAATAAACGTCTGAAAATCGAAGGCGTGGTCTTCACCATGTATGATGCCAGAACAAATCTGTCACTCCAGGTTGTAGAGAATGTAAAAGAAAACCTGGATCAGAATATATACAAAACGATCATTCCGAGAAATGTACGACTTGCAGAGGCTCCAAGCTATGGAAAACCGATCAATCTGTACGACTCAAGATCTACAGGAGCAGAAAGCTATCGTCTTCTGGCAGAAGAAGTTATCAGCAGGGAGGGCGAATAATGGCTGCAAGAAAAACAGGAGGCCTTGGAAGAGGTCTGGATGCACTGATTCCTAATAAAGCCGGTGGAACGTCAAAGGAAACTGTAAAAAGGACAAGATCTACGGGAAAGAAAGAAAAAACGGAAGCACAGGAAAAACCTGCGGCAGAACGTCTTGTAAAAATTTCCAGTGTGGAACCGAATCTGAATCAGCCGAGAAGGCATTTTGATGAGGACGCACTGATGGAACTTTCTGAGTCTATCAAACAGTATGGCGTTCTTCAGCCGCTGCTGGTATCAGATAAGAAGGATTATTTTGAGATCATAGCAGGAGAGCGTCGCTGGAGAGCAGCCAAGATGGCTGGTCTTAAGGAAGTTCCGGTTGTGGTAAAAGAGTTTACGGACCAGGAGATCGTGGAGATTTCTCTGATTGAGAATATTCAGCGGGAAGATCTGAACCCTATAGAGGAAGCAATGGCCTACAAACGTCTGATGGAAGAGTTTCACCTGAAACAGGATGAAATCGCAGACAGAGTTGCCAAGAGCAGAACAGCGGTAACCAATTCCATGCGTCTTCTGAAGCTTACTTCAAAAGTGCAGGAAATGGTGATTGCAGATATGATTTCTGCAGGCCATGCAAGAGCACTTCTGGGAATTTCCGATGAAACCCTTCAGGAAAATACAGCCATGAAGGTTTTTGACGAGAAACTCAGTGTCCGTGAGACGGAAAAACTTGTAAAAAATCTGGTTTCTCCGGCAAAAAAAGAGAAAACAGAGAGAAATACCGCAGAGGATGCCATTTATGAAAGCCTGGAAGAAAAAATGAAAGGCATTATGGGAACAAAGGTATCCATTCAGCGAAAGAAAAACAACAAAGGTAAAATTGAAATTGAATATTATTCCAGGGATGAACTGGAGAGGATCATTGATCTGTTCGAATCTATCAGATAGGAGGCAGAATGAGCGGAATTTTTGAAAGCATAGGAATTGATTCCGGGATTGTGATCATTATTTTGCTGATCCTTACCATCATTCTTCTGATTAATGTGGTGAGCAGCAATATGCGTCTGAGCCGCCTGGAACGGAAATATAAGCTGTTTATGAGAGGCGGAGATGCACAGTCACTGGAAAAAGTTTTTGTAAGAAAATTTGCACAGATCGACCGGCTGTATGAGGCAAAGGAAGATCATGATCATGACATCAGCTTTATCAAAAAAAATCTGAATGTAATGTTCAGCAAATATGGTGTTGAGAAGTATGATGCCTTTGATGATGTAGGCGGAAAACTTAGTTTTGCGCTGGCGCTTCTTGATAAGAATAACACAGGTCTGATCCTGAATGCGGTTCACAGCCGTGACAACTGTTTTCTTTATTTAAAGGAGATTGTAAAAGGTGAGTCCTATGTTGTCCTCAGCCAGGAAGAAGTGGAAGCTCTGAGAAAAGCTGTAAACTTCGGACTTGGTGAGATTGAGAAGGAACAAAAATAAGAATATTTTTAATACAGGAGGAATATCATGTTAGACATTAAGTTTGTGAGAGAGAATCCGGAGGTTGTAAAACAGAATATCCGCAACAAGTTCCAGGACAGCAAACTGGAGCTGGTTGACAAGGTTCTCGAACTTGATAAAGAGAACAGAGAGATTAAGCAGGAGGTTGAGGCTCTCCGTGCTGAGAGAAACAAGATCTCCAAACAGATCGGTGCTCTTATGGGACAGGGAAAAAGAGAAGAGGCAGAAGAGGTTAAAAAACAGGTTGCTGCATCCGGAACACGTATCGAGGAACTTTCCCAGAGAGAGAAAGAGGTTGAGGAAGAGCTTCTGAAAGACATGATGGTAATCCCGAACATCATCGATCCTTCGGTACCGATCGGTAAAGATGACAGCCAGAACGTAGAGATCGAGAAATTCGGTGAGCCGGTTGTTCCGGATTTCGAAGTTCCATATCATACAGATATCATGGAGAGCTTTGACGGAATCGATCTTGACAGCGCAAGACGTGTTGCAGGTAACGGATTCTATTATCTGATGGGAGACATCGCACGTCTTCATTCCGCAGTAATTTCCTACGCAAGAGATTTCATGATCAATCGTGGATTTACTTACTGTGTACCGCCTTTCATGATCAGAAGCAACGTTGTTACAGGTGTTATGAGCTTTGCTGAGATGGACGCTATGATGTACAAGATCGAGGGTGAGGATCTTTACCTGATCGGTACAAGTGAGCATTCCATGATCGGTAAATTCATTGACCAGATCATTCCGGAGGAAGAGCTTCCGAAAACACTTACAAGCTATTCTCCATGCTTCCGTAAAGAGAAAGGTGCTCACGGACTTGAGGAGAGAGGTGTTTACCGTATCCATCAGTTCGAGAAACAGGAGATGATCGTTGTCTGCAAGCCAGAGGAGAGCAAAATGTGGTTCGACAAACTGTGGCAGAATACAGTAGATCTGTTCCGTTCTCTTGATATTCCGGTTCGTACACTTGAGTGCTGCTCCGGTGACCTCGCTGACCTTAAGGTGAAATCTCTTGATGTTGAGGCATGGTCCCCACGTCAGAAGAAATACTTCGAGGTAGGAAGCTGCTCCAACCTTGGTGATGCACAGGCACGTCGTCTGAAGATCCGTGTAAACGGAAAAGATGGTAAGAAATATCTTGCACATACATTAAATAACACAGTAGTAGCACCTCCGAGAATGCTCATCGCTTTCCTGGAGAATAACCTGAATGCAGACGGTTCTGTAAGCATTCCAAAAGCTCTGCAGCCATACATGGGCGGTATGACAAAGATTGAGAAAAAGACACGCGCGTAAGAGAAACGCAGGCTTTTTCAGGGAGGTGTTCTTGTGCATAGTTATTTAAAGGCCGTTGGCTTTTCACAGGTTACCAGAAGAAGTGAAGTAAAAGAGATCATCCGTGATGTGATCGCAAACTACGATGAAAAAGTTTGCGTGGAAAATCATCCGGAAGGTGTATTTGTACAGTTTTCTAAGAATTACGGCTGCGACTGTGGAATCAGCGTTTGTGGTCAGTACGATGAGAACGGTGAGTTTCACGTGGAATATTATTTCCCGTTTTTCAGAGGAACAGGAATCACATCCAGGGAAAAAGTAACTGTTGAACGTCATACAGAGAAAGAATCTTATGCAGGTGCATGTGATGATCTTCGTATTGGTGTGACGATGATCTTTTATCTGCAGAATCCGGCAGAATATATGCAGGAAAAATGCAGAGGCCTGAAAGATCCCGGAAACAGACCTGTAACAGTTTCCGGTCTTGCTTCAGAAGGAAAGATCCTTTTTCCGGTGCAGAAAGATAAAGAGGCTGTAAAGGTGGAACGTGAGCTTGCCAAAAACAGAACAAATCTTATCGAGGCTGCAAGAAATGGTGATGAGGAAGCAATGGAAAGCCTCACAATGGAAGACATGGATACGTATTCCATGATCTCCCAGAGGATTGTTACCGACGATATTTTAACCATTGTGGATTCCTATTTCATGCCATATGGAATTGAGTGTGACCAGTACAATGTACTTGGCGAGATTCTGGATATTATGAAATTTAAGAATATTCTGACTGGCGAAGAAATCTGCCAGATGACTATTGAGAGCAACGATATGCAGTTTGATGTCTGCATCAACAGCAAAGATCTTCTCGGTGAGCCGGCAGTTGGCCGCCGCTTTAAAGGAACGATCTGGCTGCAGGGACAGCTGCATTATTGAAAAAATCTCGGGGTCTGAGATGAATATTTTACTTTCGCTGCTTTGCCGGCAAAGTAACAGGAGTTTGCCAGACACGGAATTAATTCTTGTAATTTCAAAATAAATATAGTAAAATAATGGTTGTGAAACTTCCGGAAGCATCCGAAATGTTTCACAACCATATATGTCCTCGTAGCTCAGCTGGATAGAGCACTCGCCTCCTAAGAGAAAGCCGAGGCATTCCCCAAAGGGAAAAAATGAAAAACAACTTTCAGTTCGAATCTATTCTGAAAAATGCTAATGGTGACAACAAAGCATTCCCCAAATTGGGGAACGTTCTAATGTTACCAAATCGAAAAAATCTGTAGATTGACAACTCGAAAATGAGTTGATAATCTTATATATGGCCGAAGGGGAAAATCCCAGAAACCCAGTAAAATCAAGGGTTTGCGGCATGTGTCGTCATAGCTCAGCTGGATAGAGCACTCGCCTCCTAAGGTTGCGTTACAACGGCCACCTCAAAAAAAACTAAATAAGGGATTGCAGTTCGACTTTGATCGGGCTATAATCATATATCAGACACGTCCATATAGCTCAGCTGGATAGAGCACACGCCTCCTAAGCGTGGGGTCGGAGGTTCAAATCCTCTTATGGACGCCAGTGAACAACGCCGAAAGCCTTTGTTTTCAAGGGTTTTCGGCTTTTCTTATATAAAAAGCTACGAAAAAGCTCTTTCACTGTATGAGATAAAATTCTACTCCAAAATTTGATTTTTGACAACCCCTCCAGAATCGAACGGTTGTTATAAGACAAAATCGCCAGCTAATTTTTAGCAGAAAACGGGCTGTTCTTGCTAATGAAAATGCCCTTCCTGCTAATCAGCCCCAAAATCGTGCCAAAAATCCAGCTAATCAAAAAAGGCGGATGTTTTGAATACCATGCAGTTATAGCAGATAAAATTAAATATCGTTATGTACATAGAGCGTCTATTTGCCCCGCATTGGGGATGGATAGGCGCTCTTTTTTTATGCCCAAACCCATGGGCAAATACAAGAGATTGGAGGTGTTTTATTTGAGCAAGCCTGTTTATACCGCAGACAAGCCGAGCGACTGTCATTACTGCTACTTCTGGACGAATGGCAGAAAGGGCTGCCGTCTGGGTAGAAATAATTGCTACTACTTAATCTCTTTGCCGCCGAAACCCAAGTCGGAATGTGATGGCTGTCCCTATGGGCGAGATCACCCGTGCATTGGTTGGTGTACGAAGAAGGTTATGCGTGAAGTGGTGCTTCGTTGATATGGATGTGTATGAACAGGAATACCGCTTCTACTATTTTGCCCGATGTCCTTACGAAAAGACGGATACGACTTTCCGCAGCATTCCGCTGACAACAGAAAGTTTTCCGCAGAAAGAAGGTGGTGAAGCCGTGTGAGTTTTGATTATTTTTACGGTCAGCAATCCGATCTATTCACATTCTATCGAGTTCCGAAGGTGTTGTTCACGAACGAGAGGTTCTGGAATATTTCTGCCGATGCCAAGATGCTGTATGGCATTTTGCTTGACCGCATGAGCCTGTCTGCCAAGAATGGTTGGATAGATAAAAACGGTAGAGTGTATATCATTTTTACAATCGACGAAGCGAAGATGGCTCTGAACTGTGCTGAACAAAAGGCTATCAAGCTGCTCAGTGAACTTGAGAAGAAAGCAGGATTGATTGAACGTAAGCGCCAGGGTTTGGGAAAGCCCAACCTGATCTATGTGAAGAACTTTATCTCTGCTGTGGATTCACAACTCTTGAATTGTGAAAATCACAATTCTGGAACAATGGAAATCACAACTCAAGAACTTCCGAAATCACAATGTAATAATACTGATATTAAAAATACTGAATTTAGTGATACTGATTCTATCTTTCCTTCCGGAAATGGTGGAATGATGGACGAGAATGACCGGTATCAAGAATACTTTGATTATTTCTCGGATCAGCTCAGTATGGATTTGTTGAAGAAGGATTACCCTTACGATTCCGAAATGCTGGATAACATTCTGGAGTTGATCGTTGAAACAGTTTGCACGAAGCGACCGTTGATTCGCATTGGTGCAGAGGAGCGTCCGGCAGAAATTGTCCGCAGTCGGTTTATGAAACTGAATGCCGAACACATTCGATATGTTATGGACTGCTTCAAGGAGAACACCACAAAGATTAGAAATATCCGTCAGTATATGCTGACTACGATATACAATGCGCCGACGACAATAGACACCTACTACGATGCTCTTGTTCGGCACGATATGTCACACGGATATTTGGAAGGAGGATTTAAGAAATTGAAAATGAAGCGAGAGGAAGGAGAGTGACGATAAATGTCGAAAAAAGCAACCATCATTGCGGTGGTCAATCAGAAAGGAGGCACTGGAAAGACCACCACCACCGAGAATCTGGGCGTTGGCTTGGCTCTTGAAGGAAAAAAGGTGCTTCTGGTAGACACCGATCCCCAGGCTTCCCTGACGGTCAGTTTGGGCAATCCCTGCCCGGATGATCTGTCTCCGACACTTTCCGATCTGATGGGAAAGATTATGATGGAAAACCCTATTACTCCCGATGAAGGGATTCTTCATCATCCGGAGGGCGTTGATTTGGTGCCGTCCAACATCGAACTCTCAGGTATGGAGGTAGCACTGGTCAATGCCATGAGCCGGGAAACCATTCTCCGGCAATACCTGGATACAGTCAAACAGAATTATGATTACATTCTTCTTGACTGTATGCCGTCTTTGGGTATGCTGACCGTCAATGCGTTGGCAGCTGCCGACAATGTGCTGATACCGGTTCAGGCAGCATACCTTCCTGCAAAGGGTCTGGAACAGCTGCTTGGAACCATCAACAAGGTCAAGAGGCAAATCAACCCGAAACTGAGGATTGAAGGGATTCTTCTGACGATGGTGGACAGCCGCACCAACTACTCCAAAGACATCAGCAATCTGATTCGGGAGAGCTACGGCGGAAAGCTGAAGGTTTACAAGACCGACATTCCCCGCTCTGTCCGTGCAGAGGAAATCAGCGCAGAGGGAACCAGTATCTTCAAGCATGATCCCAAAGGCAAAGTTGCCGAAGCCTATAAAATTCTGACGAAGGAGGTGTTAAACAATGCAGAAAAAAGGCGCAAACATCAGCTTGAAGGGGTACGATGATATTTTCTCCACCGATCAATCCAGAGCTGAAGCCCAGCAGGAGCGTGTGCAGGAAATTCCGCTTTCTGAGCTACACCCCTTTGAGGGACACCCCTTCCGTGTGGTTGATGATGAAGAAATGATGAAAACGGCAGAGAGCGTCCGAGATTTCGGAGTTCTCACTCCTGCGATTGTCCGTCCTGACCCCGACGGTGGTTATGAAATCGTTTCTGGTCACAGGCGGCACCGGGCATCGGAGCTTGCGGGTAAGGAAACCATGCCTGCGATTGTTCGTGACCTGGACGATGATGCAGCCATTATTTTGATGGTTGATGCGAATTTGCAGAGGGAGAGTATCCTGCCGAGTGAAAGAGCATTTGCTTATAAGATGAAGCTGGATGCGATTAAACATCAAGGTCAACGCACCGATTTAACTTCATCCCAAGTTGGGATGAAGTTGCAGGCAATGGATATAGTCGGTCAGGAGGCAGGAGAAAGCAGAAATCAGGTACACCGTTATATCCGTCTGACCGAACTGATTCCGGAACTGCTGGATATGGTAGATACGGGTCAGATCAAATTCAATCCTGCGGTGGAGCTTTCCTATCTGGCAAGTGAAGAACAGAAGGATTTTCTTTCTGCAATGGATTATGCTCAAGCAGCTCCTTCCCTTTCGCAAGCACAGCGAATTAAAAAGCTCGCACAGGAGGGCGAGTGTACGCTGGATGCGATGTGCGAGATTATGAATGAAATCAAGAAGGGAGAGCTGGACAGAGTAACCTTCAAAACGGATTCGTTGCGAAAATACTTCCCGAAGTCCTATACCAACAAGCAGATGGAGGATAAAATCATTCAGCTTTTGGAGCAATGGCAGAAAAAAAGAGAAAAATCAATGGAAAGGTAAGGTAAAAAATGTTTACACCCAAAAACATTCAGGGCGCTTTGGAAGAACTCTACGACCTTTGCGATCCTGATTATATGGTAGATATGCTCGTAAACTACAGTGAGGAGTTCGATGATATTTCTCCTGCGCTTCTGGCAAAGTCGTTTCAGAAAAATGCCGAGATGATTAGCGAGTATCGAGTATTGTCCTCTGCTGGTGAGGGTATCGACTATCAGGGAAAGGTACTTCTGAACAGCAGAGCCGTGCGGCTTCTGTCCTATGTAGAAGATATGAGCGGCGATGAAAAAGTTCGCACGATTCAGAGCAAGGAGCTGTGGTTAGCAGAAGATATGACATTCTATGTGGTGTCCTGTATGTCTACGATCACGATGGACAAGGAAGAAGCCATTTGTCTTAACGAACACCGCAGCGTGGTTACTACGGTGGAATGCGAGGACGATATTTTCTTCGACATGGGTTCCCTGATTTGCGAACTGGACGATATTTGCTTGTTCGAGCTTTTAGCCGATGTGGATGCGACTATTTATGAACTGTAACAGGTTCATGGATGGTCGCTTTTCTTATTTCCAAAGAAACGGAGGTATCGAAACTTGAAAGAATACGATGTGAAGATCACCGAAACCTTGGAGAAAACGGTTACGGTGCAAGCAGAATCTCACGATGCGGCAGAGGAACAGGTTAGAGCCGCTTATTACAATTCGGAGTACATTCTGGACTCCGAAAACTTTACCGGTGTTGCGTTCGGCACGACCGAGGAACGGGAGGTTCAGAAAGAACAGGCAGATACCATGAATGTGTTGCTGGTAAAGCCGTTCATGTATCCGCAGGCTGTGCAGATCGGCTGTGAGCTGGAGGATTTGCAGAAAGCCGTAGGTGGCGATATTGAGGCAACTTATCCGTTCAATGAGCCGGTTGCACTGGTGATGCACGACGAAGGTAAACTCGTAGGCAAAGAACTGAACCGTGCGCTGCGTGATGATGACGGCGATATTTATGACATTATCGCCGGTGATTTTCTGGTTGTGGGATTGGGCGAGGATGATTTTTGTTCTCTGTCCCCGGAACTGATGAAGCAGTTTGAGGAACACTTTCATCAGCCTGAGACTTTTGTACGCATGGGGCGCAGCATTATGGCGCTTCCCCTGCCGGATGACATGGTGAAGAAAGAAGATGCACCTGTCAAAGCTGATTCGGTTCCCCACAAAAGTAACCCTGACCGAGATGTTCTGTAAGGAGGTTCTTATGCAAAGAAATTCGACGATTGGAGAGCTGATGGAGCGAAAGCGGATTCAGGATGGTGCCAAGGAGTACCAGGGACATACCTATATGGACTTGGCACGATTTGATGACGCCACCAAGCACATGATTATTTTCGATGTGCTGACCGATGAATCGCCTGTCGGTTGGAAAGGCGAAAGAAATCGCCTGTATTTGAGCGATGTGGGTTATCAGAAGGCTCTGGATAACCAGAAAGCTGGCAATATCAAGATTATCAGCCATGCCGCAGTTGCCAAGGGCAATCTGTATTACGACCACAGAGATATGGCACGATAATCTGTTCACTCTACTGCTTGCAGGAGGTGATGAATCATGCAGGAAGAAGTTGAAAACAGAACAGTAAACCTGGCGATCAGCACAACCAAGCTGACGGGGCGCACTATCATTGCCGGTATCCGCAAGTATTTGCAGCACCGGGAAAAAGTGAAGATGAAAAAGGCACGAGACCCTGCCGTTCATGGAAAGCAATCCGTGAAACAGCTTTTGGGACAGAATCAGGGTGCTACGAATGTTGAGATCGACAAAGAGAGTATCCGTGATTTTGAAAAGCTCGCCAAGAAGTATGGCGTGGACTTTGCCGTAAGAAAAGATAAGTCCGTTGATCCTCCCCGGTTTCTTGTTTTTGTCCGTTCTAAAGATGCAGATGCTTTGGATGCAATCTGCAAGGAACATCAGGCAAGGGCATTAACCAAGAATGAAAAGCCGAGCGTTCTGGCGCAGCTGAAGAAGTTCAAGGAAATTGTCGCAGCGATTCCGAAGAAGGTTCGAGAGAAGAAACAGGAGCGTGATCTGTGATGGATAAGAGAAAAATGAAAAAGCTCCTGATTCTGAATTTACCGTATTTTCTGGTAGGGTTGTTCGCTACGAATTTAGGAGAAGCATGGAGATTGGCTGAGGGGGCAGATTCATCTGCGAAAATCCTCAGCTTTTTTCATGCCCTTCCGATAGCCCTGAACAATCCGTTTCCCAGCTTTCACCCGTTGGATTTGCTGATTGGTATTCTCTGCGGCGCAGGACTTCGGCTGGCTGTCTATCTAAAAGGCAAAAACGCAAAGAAGTACCGACACAATGTTGAGTACGGTTCTGCTCGTTGGGGAACGGCAAAAGATATTGAGCCGTTTATTGCACCAAAGTTCGAGGACAATGTGATCCTGACGAAAACGGAGCGGCTGATGATGAGCAATCGCCCGAAGAATCCTGCCAATGCCCGAAATAAGAATGTTCTGATTATCGGCGGTTCGGGTTCCGGTAAAACTCGCTTTTGGTTGAAGCCAAACCTTCTCCAGATGCACAGTTCCTATGTGGTCACTGACCCGAAAGGCAGCATCGTGATTGAGTGCGGCAACGCCCTTTTGAAGCATGGCTACACCATCAAGATTTTCAACACCATCAACTTTCAGAAGTCGATGCACTATAACCCATTTGCCTATATCCATTCAGAAAAAGACATTCTGAAACTGGTGACAACGCTGATTGCCAACACAAAGGGTGATGGAAAAGCCGGTGATGAGTTCTGGACGAAGGCGGAAACGCTGCTCTACTGTGCCTTGATCGGATATATCCACTATGAAGCTCCGGTTGAGGAACAGAATTTCTCCACCCTGATTGAGTTCCTGAACGCAATGGAGGTGCGGGAAGATGATGAGGAGTTCCAGAACCCGGTGGATCTGATGTTTGAAGCCCTGGAAAAGAAAAAGCCGAATCACTTTGCAGTCCGTCAGTATAAAAAATACAAGCTGGCTGCCGGCAAGACCGCTAAGTCGATTTTGATTTCCTGCGGCGCTCGTCTGGCTCCTTTTGATATTCAGGAGGTCAGAGATGTGACTGCCTATGACGAGTTGCAGTTGGATACTCTCGGAGATAAGAAAACGGCGCTCTTTCTGATTATGTCAGATACGGATGCGACGTTTAATTTTTTGATCTCCATGATTTACACACAGCTGTTCAACTTGTTGTGCGAGAAAGCAGATGATGTGTACGGCGGCAGACTGCCGGTTCATGTGCGCTGCTTGATTGATGAGATGGCAAACATCGGTCAGATTCCCAATCTGGAAAAACTGGTAGCGACAATCCGAAGCCGTGAAATATCGGCTTGCCTTGTTCTCCAGGCACAATCACAGCTGAAAGCCATTTATAAAGACAATGCCGATACCATCATCGGCAACATGGATTCCCGAATTTTCCTGGGTGGTTCTGAGCCAACCACGCTCAAAGAACTGAATCAGGCATTGGGAAAAGAAACTATCGACACCTACAACACCTCCAACACCAGAGGTAACAGCCCGTCTTACGGCTTGAATTATCAGAAGTTAGGCAAAGACCTTGCGAGCGTAGATGAGCTTGCGGTTCTGGATGGCAGCAAGTGTATTTTGCAGTTGCGTGGTGTCAGACCGTTTCTTTCTGACAAGTACGATCTGACGCAGCACCCCAATTATAAGTACACATCAGACTTTGATAAGAGAAATGAGTTCAACATTGAGCAGTTTCTGAGTCGAAGGTTGAAGCTCAAGGCAGGTGATGAGTTTGTGGTAGTCGATGCGGATTAAGGAGGTTTCTGTTTGGAAAATCTGAAAACGGTATCTGCCCTGGTTAAGAACATCTTGGAACACGACCACAAGGCAAGAAATACCGACAATCATTTGTACCTGATGGTACTGGAACACTATTCCGGTCTGCGTGGCATCGACATTCATGCCATGACGGTTCCTGTGTTTTTGAAGGAACTGGATAGACGCAGCTTTCCGGGGTTTGAAACTGTCCGCAGAAGCAGACAGAAAGTGCAGGCAACCTACCCTGACCTTGCTCCCAGTGAAGCCGTAGGCAAGCGCAGAGCAAAAAATGAGGTTGTATATCGAGAATTTGCAGAAAGCGAGGTGTAAAAAAAATGACTTGGTGGATCACGGATACCTCTATTGGGCAGCGATTGAAGTTCGTTAGACGATTTCGCCGCCTTACCCAGAAAGAGCTTGGACTCCTGATGGGGTATTCCGAGAAAACAGCGGATGTCCGTATTGCTCAGTATGAGAAAAACGCTCGAACCCCTAATGCAGAAACCACAGCGAAACTCGCAGAGGTTCTGAAGGTTTCACCTGTCGTTTTTTCACCGACAATCTGTGCTTCTCGTGAAGATTTGTTGCAGTCAATGTATTGGCTGTTTCTTATGAAAGGTGGTGGTGATATATATGATTGTGAAACTGAATATGCAAGAAGCAGAATGGAACAGAAACTTGGCGTGATAACCGTCGAGGAGTTCCTTGAAAAGATTCTCGTAAACTAAGCCTTCCGTCCGGTTTTGATGCCGGTAGTACGGAGGGCTTTTTCTATTCTCAAAACAATTTCAAATTTTAGGAGGAAAATATTATGGCATTTTTCAATAGCGCAGTAACCGTTCTTCAGACTCTCGTTATCGCTCTGGGCGCAGGTCTTGGCATCTGGGGTGCAATCAATCTGCTTGAGGGCTACGGCAACGATAACCCCGGCGCAAAGTCCCAGGGCATGAAGCAGCTCATGGCTGGCGGCGGTGTTGCCCTCATCGGCACCACCCTTGTACCTCTGCTCTCCGGACTGTTCGGTTAATCACAAAACAAGGAGGTAATCGCCTTTGGACAGCATACTCCAACAGATCACAGACTGGCTGAAAGAAATGCTCGTTTCAGCTATTATGGGAAATCTGTCGGGGATGTTTGAGTCCGTCAACAACCAGGTTGGCGAGATAGCAACCTCCGTTGGCATGACCCCGGCGAATTTTTCGCCGGGTGTCTTTGCCATGGTACGAAACATCTCCGAGTCAGTGATTATCCCAATCGCAGGCTTGATTCTGACCTTCATTGCCTGTTATGAGCTAATTCAGATGATTATTGACCACAACAATCTGGCAAATTTTGAAACCTGGATCTTCTTCAAATGGGTGTTCAAGACTTTTGTTGCGGTCATGTTAATCACAAACACATTCAATATCACGATGGCTGTGTTTGATGTGACACAGCACGTTATAAACGCAAGCGCCGGTATCATATCCGGAAATACTGCCATAGATGCTTCGGCATTGGAAACAATGGAAGAAACGCTGATGGCAATGGATTTGGGTCCTTTGCTCGGCTTGTTCCTGCAATCCTTTATCGTGCAGGTCACGATGTCCGCTTTGGCAATCATCATCTTTGTGATCGTCTACGGTCGAATGATTGAAATTTATCTGATGGTCAGCCTTGCCCCGATTCCGCTTTCCACTTTTGGAAACAGAGAACAGAGCAATATCGGACAGAATTATCTGCGTTCGCTGTTTGCAATCGGATTCCAGGGATTCCTGATTATGATCTGCGTGGGCATTTATGCGGTGCTGATTCAGTCTATCGCATTCAGTGATGACATCATCGGTTCTATCTGGGGTGTTATGGGCTACACCGTCCTTTTGTGCTTCACCCTGTTTAAGACTGGTTCGCTTGCGAAGGGTGTATTCAGCGCTCACTAAGGGAAGGAGGAAATTGTTTGGCAGCGTATATTCCCGTACCTCGTGACCTGACGAGGGTAAAAACAAAAGTGTTCTTCAATCTGACGAAACGGCAGTTACTTTGCTTTGGTGCGGCGGCGCTCATCGGAGTGCCGATTTTCTTTCTGGTCAAAGCAACCGGAAATGTGAGCCTTGCAGCACTGTCCATGATGATCGTCATGTTACCGTTGTTCTTTCTGGCAATGTATGAAAAGGATAGTCAGCCGTTGGAAGTGGTTGTAGAACACTTCATTCAGACCAAATTCGTTCGTCCCAAGGTTCGCCCTTATCAGACGGACAACTATTATGACGCTTTGATGCGTCAGTACAAACTGGAAAAGGAGGTTGAACGAATTGTTTTTCAAAAAGAAGCCACAGGCAAGAAACATCAAAATGCCTGCAAATCTGAATCGGAAGCAGCAGCGAGAAATTAAAGCTGTTGTGGAACGGGCAAAGAAGGACAACGGTATTCCGCAGACTGCACAGCAGTCCATTCCCTTTCAGAGAATGTTCCCGGATGGCATCTGCCGTGTCACTGACAGTTATTACACCAAGACCATTCAGTTTCAGGACATCAACTATCAGCTGGCACAGCAGGAAGATAAGACTGCCATCTTCGATGAGTGGTGCAGTTTCCTGAATTTCTTTGACAGCTCCATTCACTTTGAGCTTTCCTTTATGAACCTGAGTACCGATGCTGAAAGCTTTGAAAAGAGTATCCGTATCCCGTTCAAGAAGGACAGCTTCAATCCCGTCCGTGCCGAGTATAGCCAGATGCTGAAAAAGCAGTTGGCGCAGGGCAACAACGGCTTGACCAAAACCAAGTACCTGACATTCGGCATTGAAGCCGAATCCATGCGGCAGGCAAAGCCGAGACTCAACCATATCGAAAACGATCTGCTCAATAACTTTCGGCGTTTGGGTGTCATTGCCACTACCATGAACGGCAAAGAGCGGCTGCATCTGATGCACTCTATGTTCCACATGGGTGATAATGATAAGTTCTTCTTCGATTGGAAGTATCTTGTGGAATCCGGGCTGTCCGTAAAGGACTTCATTGCTCCGACGGCGTTTGCCTTTAAGACCAACCGCACCTTCCAGATGGGCAGTATCTTCGGTTCGATGTCTTATCTGGCAATTACGGCATCAGACCTGTCTGATCGTATGCTGGCGGATTTTCTGGATATGGAATCCACGCAGATCGTGACCATGCACATCCAGTCGGTTGACCAGACTGCGGCGATTAAGACCATCAAGAGAATCATCACCGAGCTTGACCGTTCCAAAATCGAGGAACAGAAAAAGGCTGTGCGTTCTGGCTATGACATGGACATTATCCCATCTGACCTTGCTACCTATGGTAAAGATGCGAAGTCACTTCTGAAAGAATTGCAGAGCCAGAATGAGCGAATGTTCATGGTGACATTTCTGGTGCTGAACACCGGGCGCACCGAGCAGGAACTGGAGAACAATGTGTTCCAGGCACAGAGCATCGCCCAGAAGCATAACTGCAATCTGCGTCGTTTGGATTTTCAGCAGGAATCCGGACTGATGAGCAGCCTGCCTTTGGCACAAAACCTGATTGAGATTCGTCGTGGCCTGACTACCAGTTCCACGGCTATTTTTGTGCCTTTCACCACGCAGGAGCTGTTCCAGAATGGTGGAGAAACGCTCTATTACGGGCTGAATGCTCTGTCGAACAACCTTATCATGGTGGACAGAAAGAAGCTCAAGAACCCCAACGGACTGATTCTGGGTACTCCCGGTTCCGGTAAATCCTTTTCCGCAAAGCGTGAAATCACCAATGCGTTCCTGGTTACGGATGACGATATTATCATCTGCGACCCCGAAGCGGAATATGCGGCTCTGGTTCACAAGTTCAATGGTCAGGTGGTAAAAATCAGCTCCTCCAGTACCAACTATATCAACCCTATGGACATCAACCTGAACTACTCTGAGGATGACAACCCGGTAGCACTGAAAGCTGATTTTATCCTGTCCCTCTGTGAGTTGATTATGGGCAGTAAGGATGGCTTGCAGCCTATCGAAAAGACGGTTATCGACCGTTGTGTGCATCAGATTTACCAGAGATATTTCGACAATCCTGCCCCTGAGAATATGCCGATCCTTGAGGATTTGTATGATGCCCTTCTGAAACAGGACGAAAAGGAAGCCCACCATGTAGCGACCGCCTTGGAAATCTATGTTAAGGGTTCTCTGAAACTGTTTAACAACAGAACCAATGTGGATATTCAGAATCGTCTGGTGTGCTTCGACATTAAGGAGCTGGGCAATCAGCTGAAAAAAATCGGTATGCTGATCGTTCAGGATCAGGTCTGGGGGCGTGTAACTGCCAACCGTTCTGCCGGTAAATCGACCAGATATTATATTGACGAGTTCCATCTGCTTCTGAAGGAAGAACAGACGGCAACCTATTCCGTAGAAATCTGGAAGCGATTCCGTAAATGGGGCGGCTTGCCGACCGGTATTACTCAGAATGTCAAAGACCTGCTTCGTTCCCCGGAGATTGCCAACATCCTCGAAAACTCTGATTTCATCTATATGCTGAATCAGGCAAGCGATGACCGAAGTATTCTGGCACAGCGGTTGAACATTTCGCCGCATCAGCTGTCCTATGTAACCAACTCCGGTGAGGGCGAAGGACTTCTGTTCTATGGCAATGTGATTCTGCCGTTCATTGACCGATTCCCGACAGATCTGGAACTGTATCGCATTATGACCACGAAGTTAAACGAGGTGGCACAGGAAAAGGAGGCGTAATGTATGGCGAAAAGACCTACACGACTCCGTTTTACCGAAGATGACCTTGCAGATTCTCATGTGAAGAAAGCTGCCGACCGTGCAGATAAGGCGGTTGATAGGGCTGAAAAAGCGGCAGACAAATTGGCTTCTAAAAAGGCAAAGCCGAAGCTAAAGCTGGAAACAGATGCAGCCGGTTCCCGTAAAGCAAAGCTCCGTTTTGAAAAAGCGGAGTTTACGGAAATCGAGCGCCCATCTGTGGCAAAGCACATGGCAAGCCGTGGTGCCGCAGTCACGCTCACATCCAAAGCACATCGGGCGGTGTCAGAATATGAGGATGATAATATCGGCGTTCAGGCTGTGCAGGAAACGACCAAGGCTGTTGAATCCACTGTCTATACCGTCGATCATGCCGTTTACAGTCACAAGCTGAAAGCCTACGACAAGGCGGAAAAGCTGGTTGAGAAGTCAGATAAAGCAAATGTAAATGCCCTGTATGAGAAGTTCAAAAAGGACAACCCCGATGCCGGTTCCAATCCCTTTTCCCGTTGGCAACAGAAAAGGGCAATCAAGAAAGAATATGCTGCCGCCAAAGCCGGTAAGAATACCGCTTCGACAACGGCTTCTGCATCTAAGGGTGCAGGCAAGGCAACGGGCAAAGCAGCTCAGGGAGCCAAGAACATCACAGAAAGAGTAACGGAGTTCTGCACCACACACTCTAAAACGATTCTGTTTGTTTTGATTGCCGGACTGCTTTTTATGATACTCTCAGGGATGTTCTCGTCTTGTTCGGCTATGTTCCAAGGCGGCACACAGATCATTCTGGGAACTTCTTTTACTGCAAAAGAGGAAGATATTATTGGTGCGGACAATGATTACAAGGCTTTGGAAGCTGCGCTCCGCAATAAAATCAATAATATCGAGCGTACTCATAGCGGATATGACGAGTACCGGTATGACCTTGATGAAATCAACCACAATCCTTATGAGCTGGCGGCGTATTTGACGGTGAAGTTTGAGGATTACACCAGAGATGAGGTGCAGGCTACCCTGCAATGGCTATTTGAGCAACAATATGAGCTGACCCTGACGGAAGTAGTAGAGATTCGTACACGAACAACATCTTCTACTGATCCCGAAACGGGAGAGACAACAACAGAGGAAGAAGATTACGAATATTATATTCTGAATGTGAAGCTCAGAAATAAGGGCTTGAACAGTGTGATTTCAAATTCCGGCTTGTCGGAAGATGATATGGAGCGATATAGAATTTTGCTTCAGACAAGGGGCAACAGACCGGATATTTTCGGAAATGACATTTACGCCACCCCTGGCGGCGAGTACACCGATTATGATATTCCGGGCGAAGCGCTGACAGACACAAGATTTGCCAATATGATTCGGGAAGCTGAAAAATATCTGGGATACCCGTATGTGTGGGGCGGCAGCAGCCCGTCTACCTCCTTTGACTGCTCCGGATTTGTTTCCTATGTAATCAATCACTGCGGAAACGGTTGGAGTGTTGGTCGTTTGACCGCAAACGGTTTGATGGGCGTATGCGACATTATCCCGAAAAGCTCTGCCAAACCGGGAGATTTGATTTTCTTCCAAGGCACTTATGATACCTCCGGTGCATCACACGTTGGTATCTATGTTGGCAATGGTATGATGATCCACTGCGGAAACCCCATTTCCTACGCTTCTATCGAATCGAATTACTGGCAACAGCATTTTTACTGCTTCGGCAGAATCAGAAACTAAAGGAGGGATGGCGATTGAGTGCCAAGTTAGACAGAATAGGTGCAGACCTTGAAAAAGCCCGTAAGAAACGGGCAGAATGGGATGCTAAGGTGAAAGACCTGGAACGCAGATACCGTGAGGAGGAAAATTCCGAAATCCATGAGATGGTTCATGCTGCGAACCTGAATCCCGAACAGCTTTCCGAGCTGCTCCGTATGTTTGCTGCGGATATGGCTCCGAAGCCTGATACGATCAATACTATGAATGAGGAGGAAACGCAGAATGAGATTTAAGAAAATTGGAGCCGCATTGCTGGCGTGTGCAATGTGTTTTGGCGTGTTTTCTACAACGGCATTTGCCTATGTAGATGAAAGCGTAGCGACTGAAGAACCTGCGGTCGAAGAAAAAGTTCCCGAAACAGAGCCGGAGGAGCCGATGCTACCGCTTACTCCCGACGGCAATCTGACTTTGGTTGATGACGCTGGCTCGCCTACGAAAAGCGGAAAGCAGTTCATTACCGCTGTAACCAAAAACGGAAACTACTTCTATATCATCATTGACCGTGATGATAAGGGCGAGGAAACCGTGCATTTTCTGAATCAGGTGGATGAAGCCGACCTGCTCAAGCTGATGGACGAGGAAGAAGTTGCAGAGTTCACCAAGCCGGTTGAGGAAACAAAGCCGGAAGTAGTTGAAACAGTTCCTGAAATTACAGAACCGACACCGGAGGAAAAGCCGAAATCCACAAATATGCTCCCGGCGATTCTTACTCTGATTGTGCTTGCCTGTGGTGGTGGATTCTTCGTATTTAAGAAAGTCCAGGAAAAGAAGAAGGCACAGGAAGCGGCAAAGCCTGACCCAGATGCTGATTATGTGGACGATGACGAGGACTATGGGTACGATCCGGAGTTTGAGGACGACGATGAAGATAGCTCCGTCGATGAAGATGATAATGAACCTGTGTAAACAGGATAGGCTTGATGCCTGGGGCAGCCTTCGGGTTGCCTTTACATAGTTTCCGCTTTCAAAAAATAAAAAAATTTGCGTTTTTGAAAGTGACATCTTGCATATACTATTAGCAGACAGTATAATAAGTACAGCGAAGCGGTTTCGAGAAATGAAAAAACTTCAATTTTTGAAAGCGGGTGACTATATGAAAACAATCACGAGAGCAAAATATCTCGATAGAATCATTGAACTGAATGGTACTCCTGACATCAAGATCATCACGGGCATTCGTCGATCTGGTAAGTCCAAATTGATGCAGGCGTATATTGCGTATCTGAAAAGCAATTTTGAAAACATCAATATTATCTTCATCGACTTCATGGATTTGGCGTATGAAGAAATCAAGGAATACCATGCCTTACACGCCTATGTGGAAGAACATTATCAGGAAGGAAAAACGAACTACCTGTTTGTAGACGAGGTTCAGATGTGTCCCAAGTTTGAGTTGGCAATCAATAGCCTGTACTCTAAGGGAAAATACGACATCTATGTAACAGGCTCTAATGCTTTCCTGTTGAGTGCAGATCTGGCAACTCTGTTTACCGGACGCTATATTGAAATTCATGTGTTTCCTTTCAGCTTCCAGGAATATTGCCAGTATTATGATGATATTAGTGACAAAGATAAGCTCTTTGATGAGTACGCTATCAAGGGCGGTTTAGCAGGTTCCTATGCTTATAGAACCGAAAAAGACAGAACAAACTATATCAAAGAGGTCTACGAAACGATTGTTACAAGGGATTTGGTACAGAAATATACTCTCCCGGACACTTTGGTTTTACAACGTCTGAGCGAGTTCCTTATGGATAATATCAGCAACCTGACTTCTCCGAATAAGGTCAGTCAGCTACTGACAGCAAATGAGACTCCAACCAATCATGTAACCGTCGGCAAGTACATTAAGTATTTGTGCAATGCTTTTGTATTTTATGATATTAAGAGATATGACATCCGAGGTAAGAAATACCTTGAAAGCTCTGAAAAGTTCTATTTGTGTGACAGCGGTATTCGATATGCAATACTGGGAAGCAGAAATATAGACTATGGCAGAGTATATGAAAACGTTGTTTGTATCGAGCTTCTTCGCCGTGGATATGATGTCTATGTCGGCAAGCTCTATCAAAAGGAAATCGACTTTGTTGCTCAGAGAGGTAGCGAAAAGATTTATATTCAGGTCAGCGACAACATTTCCGGGCAGGAAACATTTGAGAGAGAATGCTCTCCTCTGCTTCAGATTCGAGACGCTTATCCGAAAATGATTATTGCCAGAACCAAACATCCCCAATATAGCTATGAAGGAATCGAAATTCACGATATAGCCGATTGGTTGCTACAAGAATAAGCAAGGTGAAATATCTCCGTCATTCTCTTTTGAAATGATGGAGATATTTTTATTATGACGGAGATTGTAGAACAGAAAATTGTATCAGGTTGCAAAAATCCTTTCCGAACTTTTTACATAGCAGTCATGCACTACGGTGTGTGGCTGCTTATTTTTTTGTGAAAGGAGCAGATGCAAATGAAATTAGTTTTGGCTGAAAAGCCTTCGGTTGCACAGAGTATTGCCAAAGTGTTAGGTGCTGCCAAGCGTGAGGATGGCTACTTAGAGGGAAACGGATATGTGGTCAGCTGGTGTGTAGGGCATTTGGTGGAGCTGGCACAGCCGGAAGTCTATGATGCGAAGTACAGCAAATGGGCTTATGCAGACCTTCCTATCTTCCCGATGGACTGGCAGTATGAGGTTTCTGCCGGTACGAAAAAACAGTTTGGGATTCTGAAAAAGCTCATGGCCAGAGAAGATGTTGCGAGTCTTGTGTGTGCAACAGATGCCGGTCGTGAGGGCGAGCTGATCTTTCGGTTGGTGTACCACAAAGCCGGGTGCAGAAAGCCGTTTGAGCGGCTTTGGATTTCCTCGATGGAAGATGTAGCAATCAAGGAGGGCTTTGAAAATCTCAGGTCTGGAACGGAATATGATGCTTTGTATGAAGCAGCACTGTGTCGAGAACGAGCCGACTGGATTGTTGGTATTAACGCTACTCGACTTTTTTCGACCCTTTACGGGCAGACCCTGAATGTTGGTCGTGTTATGACCCCTACCCTTGCTATGGCTGTTATGCGAGAAGCTGCCATTTCCGCATTCAAGCCTGAACTGTTCTACACAGTTCAGATTGGATTGGATGGTTTTACGGCTGCAAGCGAACGCTTCAAAACCAAGGCAGCAGCCGAAGCTGTCAAACAAAGCTGTTCGGTGGCAATCGTTCAGAAAGCTGAATGTAAGGAGAAAACAGAAAAGCCGCCTGCGCTCTATGACCTGACCAGTTTACAGAGAGAAGCCAACCGTGTGCTTGGCTACACGGCACAGCAGACCTTGGACTACACGCAGAACCTCTATGAAAAGAAACTGGTCACTTATCCCCGTACCGACAGCAGGTTTCTGACGGAAGATATGGCACATAGCCTGACCGACCTCGTAAAGCTGGCTTTCCACACATTCCCCGTGGAGGATGTGGATAACATACCAGTTCATGCAGAGCAGGTTGTGAATAACAAAAAGGTCACAGATCACCATGCCATCATTCCGACCAGAGAATTGCAGAAATGCAATCTGAGCGAACTTCCCAAGGGTGAACTTGCAATTTTGCAACTGATCTCGAATCGGTTGTGCGTAGCTGTTGGCGATCCGCACCGATACGCAGAGACAGTTATTGAGCTGGACTGTGGCGGTACCGTGTTTTCCACCAAAGGCAAAACTGTTGTGCAGGATGGATGGAAAGCTCTGGTTCAGAAAAATGATTCGACAAAATCCGACGAAAACGTGCAGACACTCCCTTCTGTTTCCGTTGGTGACGAAATGACCGTCAGCGGCACGGAAATCAAGGAAGGGAAAACATCTCCCCCTAAACACTTTACCGAGGATACTCTGCTTTCTGCTATGGAAACTGCCGGTGCGGACGAAATGCCTGATGAGGTGGAGCGCAAAGGTTTGGGAACGCCTGCGACCCGTGCCGGTATCATTGAGAAGCTGGTTCGCATCGGTTTTCTGGAGCGTAAGGGTGATAAGAAAACCAAACACCTGATTCCGACCCACAAGGGTACGGCTCTGGTAACAGTCATGCCGGAACAGATTCAGTCCCCATCCATGACGGCGGATTGGGAAGAAAAATTGTTGCTCATTGAGAAAGGCGAATATGCCAGCGAGGACTTTATGGACGAGATCAAAGATGTGATTGCCGGTCTGATTCAGAACTATGAAGTAATCCGTGATTCCGAGGTTATGATGTCGAAAGAAGCCAATTCTATCGGCAAATGCCCGCTCTGCGGCAGTGCTGTAGAGGACAAAGCCAAGGCATTTTTCTGTTCCAACAGAGCTTGCAAATTTGCCCTCTGGAAAAACAATCGCTACTTTGCGAGCATCGGCAAGAGCATGACTTCTGCCACGGCGCAGAAATTGCTTGGTTCCGGCAAGGTAAAGCTCAAGAATTGCAAGTCCGAAAGAACGGGCAACACCTTTGATGCCACCGTCTTTATGGAGGTATCAGATGATGGCAAAACGAAGTTCAGTATGGAATTTGAAAATGGAGGAAAGCGCAAATGACAAATGAGTACAACCCGGATGGTAAGGAAATCCGATTTATCGACAGCCATTATAAGGATTTGTTTCATATCCCCGATGGCAGCTGTGTGCAGATTCACTACCCGGATGAAATGGTTGTGAAGCCCTGCACCTTCATTGACGAGTATCATACGCAGATCGGATACAATGTGTTTCATATCTGCCAGTTTGCAGAAATTATGGAGCGCAACGGCGCAAGCTATATGCCGGAGCCTGAGATTATGGGCGATGAAGCCGCATGGAAGGTCGGAAAGGATAGAATCCTTGCGGTGCAGACCTGCGAAGATGGTTACGACTACACCCTGTTGGATGAAAACTACAACGAGATTGATGGCGGTCAGGTTGATAACCCTGAACTGTCCATGCTCGAAGTCCGCCGGGATATTCTGGAATCCTTCGGGCTGGAGCGCCGGGAACTGCGGGCAATGTTCTATGAGGATGTCATGGAGCAGGCTTTTGAAGTCGGCAGACAGGCGGTGGTGGTCAATGACCCTATCGCTGAGCTTGCTTTTAAGCTCGACCGTTTTGCAGAGAACTTCGACCCCTATGAATATATGGATCAGGTCGATGATGTGCAGGCGCATATCCAAGAAATCAAGGCAGATCTTGCCGCTGGTAATACGGCTCCGTATCGTGAGTTCCTGAATACAGCCATTGAAGAAGCCCGTGAGGAAACTGCGGTTGAGGTTGCCAAAGTGCTGAAAAGTCAGCTGGATAAGCTCGACTCTCCGAAGCGTGAGTCGGTCATGGAAAAACTGGCACAGGCCGCAGAAAAAGCTGCGCCTGCCAGTCCCTCTCCCAAACGCAAAGAGCCTGAACGATAAGGAGGACACGGATATGAAAAACGAAAAATGGGATGATGTTCACGGAAATACCACCCCGGATGACAGAATGGTTGCTTTTCTGGAAAGCCCCACGGATTCCTATGCGATTCTTCAGCTGCGGGAAGATGTAGACGATAATATCCCGCTCATGTTTGCAAATTACAGCTACCTTCAGAAGAAAGAAATGGAGCCTGAGATTGACCGTTACGAGGTGGTCTATCATGGCTCCATTTCTATGTCCGAGGATGTGAATCGGCAGCTGGAAGATTTGTATGTAAAGTTCAATATTGACCACCCGGATGATTTCCGTGGTCACAGTATGTCGGTCAGCGACATCGTAGCCTTAAAGGTAGTCGGTGAGGTATCCTTTCACTATGTAGATTCTGTTGGGTTTCAGAAGCTGGAAAACTTTATGAAGTCCGAAAACTACCTGAAAAACGCAGAGATGGCAATGGAAGATGATTATGGGATGATTGACGGTATCATCAATAACGGAAAAGCGTCCGGATTAGAGGAACGTCCTTCGGTGTTGGAGCAGTTAAAGGAAAAGCCCGTGCCGGATGTTTCCCATAAGCCGCCCAAGAGCCACCCGGAAAGGGAGATTGAATGATGGATTTCACACAGGATGAGCGGAACATGATGATGCTTTACAGCCCTGGCACAAGGTCAGGGCTGTGTGAAGCACTGACACTGATGAAGGAACAGCTTTCGGAGGACGAGTCAGAGCTTTTTGCTTTGGCAGACTCGGTTCTCCGTAAAGTTTCAGCCATGGACGATGCCGCCTTTGAGAAGCTGAACCTTTATCCGGATTGATAGGATTGGAGGGATACAATGAACGCAAAAGAGCGATTTTATTCCGGATTAGCAAAAGAAACGATTGGGAAAATCACCTCGAACACAGATAACTGGACTTCGTTTTTGAGAACGATGTCCCGCAACTATGAGTTCACCTATCCGGAACAGGTGATGATTTATGCTCAGCGCCCCAATGCGACCTTTTGCAAGCCCTATGAGGACTGGAACGCTGAAAATTACCGCAGATATGTAAAGCGTGGCTCTACCGGCATTGCTCTGTTTGTGATGAACAGGGATAAACCGTATCTGCGCTATGTGTTTGATGTGGCGGATACCGGCGTTCGCCGTTCTTCCCCGGAACTGAAACCGTGGGAGGTGACGCCTGAAAACCGCTCCTATGTCATGGAAGCGATGGAGCGTACCTTCGGTGTTGCCGCTGACGGGGTACTGGAAGCACAGCTTGAAGATATTGCATCCGCACTGGCGGCTGAGTATTGGGACGATTACAAAAAGCAGTTCCTCGACATCGTTGCCAACAGCTTCCTTGAGGAGTATGATGAACTCAACATCGAAGTAGCTTTCAAAAATGCGGTGGCAAACAGCGTATCCTATACGATGTATTGCCGGTTCGTGGAAAGTCCCGACAACTACTTCGAGCATGAGGATTTCCAGAAGGTGTTTGATTTTAACACCAGACAGACGGTAAATGCCCTTGGTACTGCGGTGAATGCCATCAGCACAAGGATGTTTCAGGAAATCGAAAAAGCGATTGGAGAACATGAGCAGATTAAAGCTACCGAAAGGAGTACAGATTATGAGCGAGATGACTTACAGACAGGCCGGAGATTATCAGATTCCGAACCTTCAGTTGGAGAACGAGGGAGAGAAACCTCTGGGCAAGTACGGCAGGATGCGTCGAGCATTTTTGGAACAGAACAATCCGATGCTCCTGAACGACATGATTCTGACGGAGAGCCTGTTCCCGCACCTGTGGGAGATCGAGGAAACAGCGAAAGCCAGAGTGGAGTTTCTGATGGAGCAGTACCTGAAGGACAGCCCCGCACCGGACAAGGAAACGCAGCAGATGGCGTGGGTGCAGCACATGAACAGCCTGAAAGCACAGGCGGAGGAAGTCGTGATGACGGAGCTTATCAACAGCTGAGTCTGAACCTTTTCCTCTCCGAAAATGAACAAATCAGTTTTATCGACCGAGCAGAGAGCTTTACGCCCTCTGCTTTTTCTTTTGCCCAGGAAGAAATCGACCACTTCCTTCTGCTTGGTAGCAATACCGATGAAGCCCGAAAAGTCGTAGCGCTGGAATATATGAAGCAGAAGCCGTTGGAAGAAATCGTTCAGACCTTAAAGCAGGTCTATCACGGCGGCTATGGTCTGAAAGAAGATAGCGGGAATATCTGTGCGTGGTATGCCGAGGACGGTATCCACCTTGCCAAAGGTTCCTCTGCCATTGACAGCCCCAGAGCGCAGATCGTTTCTTGGGAAACGGTTGCCGAGCGCATTGGAGAACTGCTTGAAAATGGTCGGTTCGCAACTAATGTGGAACTGGTAGAAGCATCCGGATATGAGCGTCAGAAGTTGGCAGAATCCCTGTGGCATCTTTATCACGATTTGAGTGAAGAAGCCCGTTCCAGCAACTATCTGGCAATTCTTCATCAGGAACCGTTTCGTGGTTTCCCTGACGAAACCGCAGACTTGGCTGAAAAGTTGGATGACCCTCGTTTCCACGCAACCTTGGTACAGCAGTATTCGGAATTTAGAAAAACCCTTGCGGAAAATCCCGATCTGCTTCGTTTTCACTATCACAAGCTGAATCTCATTCAGAAACAGCTGTATGAGTTGAATATGCCTTTGCGTGAGTATCAGACCGATATGATGCAGATGCCCCTTGTCCGCCAGTTCATTACGGATGATGAAGTCAATGCAGACTTGACCCGTGGAAGCGGCTTTTCCGGTGGTAAAGCCCGTATTTATAACTACTGGCAGGAGAATCATTCTGCCAAGGAAAAGATGGACTTCCTGAAGCATGAATACGGAACCGGTGGTCATTCCCATGCCTGCTCTGGTGCAACGCACAGCGGTCAGGATCACGATGCCAAGGGTGTTGCTTACACCAAGAGCGGTTGCGATAAATTGCAGATGTCCTGGGCGCAGGTGGTGCAGAGAATCGACGGTCTGATACGAAAGGGACGCTACCTCAGCCCGGAGGAAGAAGCGGAACGACAGGCTATCGAAGAAGCTAAAACTGATCCGTTGGAAGATGTTTATGACCGTTTCGCAGTGATTGATACCGAGGATGGCGAGTATGCGATCTGGGATAATCAGACCGATGACTACTATGTAGACCCGGAAGGCGTTACGGAATACTTCACGGACGAATGGCTTGCCAATGACTATTTGGAGGAAGTTCGTCAGTCCGTAGCTGCGATGGAGTCGGTTCAGCCAGAAGCGCCTGTGGCAGAGCCTGCCGAAGTTGTGGAAGCATCTGCTTCCGAGGAACCGAAATGGAATTATCAGGTCGGTGACACGGTATATCTGGACGATACAGCTTTCCGTGTGGAGCAGATCACGGACAGAGAAGTTCAGCTGCGTGACCCTACGCTTGCTTATCCCATCTTCCGTGCCGAGAATCGTGAGAATTTCGAGCGTATGCTCTCTCAGGACGAAAGAAACCATGCGGTAAGGGTTGATGCCCAAACCGAAGAAAAGCCCGTTACAGAGGATTTTCTGGGCAAAACCGAACCGAGGGACTACACCCCTGAGTATCAGCTGTTAGACCGTCTGCGTATGGACTGCGAATACTTCCTTGGTGCAGGACAGCACAGCGAAAAGCATCTGTGGGCAGGCAACCGCCATGCACAGATTGCCAAGATGCGTGAGCTGTATGAAATGATTCCCGACAAACCAGAATGGCTGACACCTGAGATGATTAACAGCTACGAGGAGCGCATGGCTCCCCGCTATCTGGTTGCCGCCTACCATCACTTTGAAAACGGCTTCGATGATAAACTGGACTACTACACTCTGGAAGAAGCGGAAAAAGCTGCCCAGGGCTATGTGGACGGAACCATGGAGGATGACGGATTCAAGTACGATGGTGCTGCCGTTTACGATCAGCAGGAGCATAAGTGCATCCGTATCTATGGGGACTACCCTGACGAAAAGGCACACGCACAGGTCAGAGCCAGTGCGGAACCCGAACAGCAGGAACCGGAACACTTCATCGATCATTTTTATGTTGCCGAGGACATTCAGAAGCGGGGTGCGCTGGACATCAAGGAATACAGTTCCTTTGATGATGCCCTGCGAGCCTACTATGCACTTCCTGACACGCAGAGAAAAGCCCTGGGTGCAATGAATACCAGAGATCTGCCGGGTAGTCTGGACTTCGTACAGTGCGTAGATGGAAAGGACACCATCATT
Organism: Blautia sp. MCC283; assembly: GCF_018785565.1. NCBI lineage: Bacteria > Bacillati > Bacillota > Clostridia > Lachnospirales > Lachnospiraceae > Blautia > Blautia sp. MCC283. Next base: position 134,936 of record NZ_WQQB01000017.1, read on the forward strand.
CAGGATTATGCCCAGGTGGACGGATGGCAGAATGCCGAAGTCATGGACATTATCGCTCAGCTTGAGCAGTCCATCACCACCAGAGAAATCCCACCTGTTCCTGCGGTGAACTTCCACATCACGGATGACAACATCGGTGAAGGTGGACCGAAGCAGAAATTCGCAAGAAACATCGCAGCCATTGAAACTCTGTTCAAACTGGAAAGCGAGAACAGGAACGCCACTACCGAAGAACAGGAGATTTTGTCGAATTATGTCGGTTGGGGCGGTCTGGCAGATGCCTTTGACCCGGACAAGGGAAATTGGGCGAAGGAGTATCAGACACTGAAAAACCTGCTTTCCGAAGATGAATATGCTGCGGCAAGAGCTTCCACCCTGAACGCACATTACACCAGCCCTACGGTCATTCGCTCCATCTACGATGCGGTCGGACAGATGGGCTTTGAAACAGGAAATATTCTGGAGCCTGCTATGGGTATCGGCAACTTCTTTGGTATGCTCCCTCCTGAAATGCAGAGCAGCCGTTTGTATGGTGTGGAACTGGATTCCATCACCGGCAGAATTGCTCAGAAGCTCTATCCCAACGCAGAAATCAAAGTAGCCGGTTTTGAAACGACAGACCGCCGAGACTTTTACGATCTGGCTGTGGGTAATGTCCCTTTCGGCAACTACAAAGTGTCCGACAAGCCGTATGACAAGCTGGGATTCTCCATTCACAACTATTTCTTTGCCAAGGCTTTGGATCAGGTTCGTCCCGGTGGTGTGGTCGCTTTTGTGACAAGCCGTTACACCATGGATTCCAAGAACTCTGACGCAAGGCGATATATGGCGCAGAGGGCGGAACTGCTTGGTGCAATCCGTCTGCCAAACGATGCCTTTAAGAAAAACGCAGGCACGGAAGTCGTGTCCGACATCCTGTTCCTGCAAAAGCGTGACCATCCGATTGACATTGTACCGGAATGGGTAAACCTTGACCGCACCGAAGAAGGACACACCATGAACAGCTACTTTGTCGCTCATCCTGAAATGGTTCTGGGCGATACGGTGGAAGAAAGTACCGCCTACGGCATGGACATTACAGTGCGTCCCATTGAGGGCATGGAACTGTCCGAACTTCTGAAAGAAGCAGTTTCCCACATCCAAGGAACCTATCAGGCTGTGGAGCTTCCCGAAGCTGACAAGGGTAAGGAAATCGAAACCATTCCTGCAACCCCGGATGTAAAGAATTTCTCTTATACCGTGGTGGATGGCAATGTGTACTTCCGTGAAAACTCCCTGATGCGCCGTGTAGACCTGAATGAGAAAGCAAAAGACCGTGTGATGGGCATGGTGGAACTTCGTGGTATCGTCAACGAGCTGATCGAATATCAGCTTGAGGATTACCCGGATGAAATGATTACTCAGAAACAGGCAGAACTGAATGATGCCTACGATGCGTTTGCCGCAAAGAACGGGCTTATCAATAATCGAGCCAATGGTCAGGCATTTGCTGACGATTCCTCCTACTATCTCCTGTGTTCTCTGGAAAATGTGGATGAGGACGGCAATCTGAAAAGCAAGGCGGATATGTTCACCAAGCGAACCATCAAGCCGGAACGCAGAGTGACGAGCGTGGATACGCCGTCCGAAGCTCTGGCAATCTCTATCGGTGAGCGTGGCAAGGTGGATTTGCCGTTTATGGCACAGCTGCTTGGAACACCTGGAGAATACGATGCGATTCAGGCAGAGCTTCGAGGGGTGATCTTCAAAGACCCGATGGCTCCCGATGCTGTGGAAGTTGGATGGCAGACTGCCGATGATTACCTTTCCGGTGATGTAAGAAGCAAGCTGCGTGTCGCACAGATGGCGGCAGACAGGGATTCTTCCTTCCACATCAATGTGGAAGCCTTGCAGAAAGCACAGCCGAAGGACTTGGATGCGTCCGAGATTGATGTGCGTTTGGGTGCAACATGGATTGATGCCGATTATATTCAGCAGTTCATGGAGGAAACCTTTGAAACGCCGTATTACTTGCGCCGTTCCATTGAGGTCAAGTTCTCCGAGCTGACCGCAGAGTGGCGCATCAACGGTAAGAGTTCTCCCAACTACAACGATGTGGCGGCGTATGTCACCTACGGTACAGAGCGAGCCAACGCATATCGGATTCTGGAGGAAACGCTGAATCTGAAGGATATTCGTATCTATGATACGATTGAAGATGCAGATGGTAAGCAGAAGCGTGTCCTCAATAAAAAAGAAACTACCCTGGCACAGCAGAAACAGCAGGCAATCAAGGATGCGTTCCGAGATTGGATTTGGAGAGATCCGCACAGACGAGAAACCCTTTCCACCAAGTACAACGAACTTTTTAACTCCACCAGACCTCGTGAGTATGATGGCTCTCATATCCGTTTCGGCGGCATGAACCCGGATATTACCCTCCGTGAACACCAGAGAAATGCTATCGCTCATGTGCTATATGGTGGAAATACGCTGCTTGCACACGAAGTTGGTGCGGGCAAGACCTTCGAGATGGCTGCATCGGCTATGGAGAGTAAACGGCTTGGATTGAGCCAGAAATCCCTGTTCGTTGTGCCGAATCACTTGACCTTACAGTGGGCAAACGAGTTCCTGCACCTCTATCCGAGTGCCAAGCTCCTTGTTGCCACCAAGAAGGATTTTGAAACAGCAAACCGTAAGAAGTTCTGCGCTCGTATCGCAACGGGTGACTATGATGCAGTCATCATCGGTCACAGCCAGTTTGAAAAAATCCCGCTTTCTGCCGAACGACAGGAACGGCAGCTGCGGGAGCAGATTGATGAGATCGAGGGTGCGATTGCGGAGCTGAAATGGCAGCGTGGCGAAAACTTCACGATCAAGCAGATGGAGAAAACACGAAAATCATTGGAAGCCAGACTGGACAAGCTCCTTGCCGCTGACAAGAAAGATGATGTCATTACCTTTGAGCAGTTGGGTGTAGACCGGCTGTTTGTGGACGAAAGCCATGCGTTCAAGAATTGTGCGAAACGTTGTGCATAAGTCGTAGCAGACAGCTATGACGAAAAGCACCATGCGATAGCACTTGATATATCAAGAAAATATCGTAGAGAACTCAAATCTCAAATTCAGAGGCGAAATTCCTCTGCCGTACAGAATCAATGCCGGAAAGGAGAAATCCCTCAGCGGTCTGTCAAACCGCAGGCAGTACGAGAGCTAATACTCCACTGTGCGTTGTCTATCTGTAAATAGACAGGGTACAAAGCGTGGTGAAGTCGTAACCTGAAAACCTAAACCGAAAGGCATGGATAATAATGGTGCGGGCTTCCGAAACCTATGGCTATCCAGTAGTGAAAGCTATGCAGCATCGTAAGAGTGCTTGGCATCCGAAAGGATGAAGATTGGAGAAAGCAGATACGGCTGGTTTTTCCGTATATGCCCCATGAAATGAAATATTCATGCGGAACCACACAACAACTGTGATTCAAAGTGTGGTTAGGTTCTCCCGGTGTAAGGTAGCGGCCTAAGGGTTTCAACGGTCTATTGACCACAAGGATAGAGATTTGGGAACGTTTGAGAGCCTGTATTTGGAGTGTTACAGCACAATGAAGAATACAGGAAGTCAGCCGTGCCATAGTAGTCTGCAATTGGGTAATGCCAATTACACGGGGCTGAAATGCCCCACGGCGAAGGGCACGAGTCAGATTGATTTGTAAATTTCACGAAAGAAAATCCAATAACTCCCTGAAAGACGGGTGGCGAACTGCGAGGTGAAAACCTTGTGCATTTAAGCGTCAGATTTTCAACAGAAAAAGAATTGAAACAGTTTCAAGACCTGCTCTATGAAAAATCGGGGCAAGGCGTTTCATTCACGGGACTGTTGGAAGCAATGGTCAGCGAAGTGACTATTGTAACCGCTGTTCATAACATCAAGTCCAACAAGGGCAGCAAAACTGCCGGTGTGGACAGGATGAAAATGGACAAGTATCTGCAAATGCCAAAAGAAGAACTATTTCAGTTGATTCAATCAAATATCTCCAATTACAAGCCGAAGCCAGCCAAACGGAAGTATATCGAAAAGGCAAACGGCAAAAAGCGACCTCTGGGTATTCCCACTGTATTGGATAGGATTATACAGGAATGTATGCGACTGATTCTGGAACCGATATGCGAAGCGAGATTCTATCCGCACAGCTATGGTTTCCGTCCTTACCGGGCGCAGAAGCACGCTATCCGGGATATTGTCAATGTCATCAATGCAAGTGTGAAATCCAAAGACCAGCCGGTATGGGCAGTCGAGGGAGATATAAAGGGCTGTTTTGACAACATCAATCATAGATTGTTGCTGAAAAAGCTATGGCGAATCGGAATCCACGATAAGAGGGTTCTGAAAATCATCAGCCAAATGCTAAAAGCCGGATATATCGATCAGGACTTATACCATGCAACAGAAATGGGAACACCACAGGGCGGTATATTATCTCCGTTGCTGTCCAATGTGTATCTCAATGACTTTGACTGGTATGTGGGGCGCTGCTATATGGAGCCGCACCGTCAATGCAAGCACAAATGCAACGATACCCGAAGGCTGAAATGGTCTGGAATCACCCCGAAATACAATTTTCGCTATGCGGATGATTGGGTGATCCTGACCTCTACGGAACAGGAAGCGTTCCGTATGAAGCATGAACTGACAAAGTATTTTAAGCATCGCATGAAGTTGGAACTGTCACAGGAAAAGACCTATGTAACCGATTTGAGAAAGAATGGTATTCATTTCCTCGGTTACATAGTCAAGGCAGAACGAAAGAGGAAAACACCAGACCCAGCCACATGGTCAGATAATCTGGTAGGAAAGCCATTCCCTGATATGGAACGATTGACGAAGAAAATCCATACCTTGCAAAAAGAAGTTAGGAAAATTGGATTATACACGCAATCCAACACGCAGGCGGCTCAAATCCAGTATGTGAACTCCGTGATTATGGGACTGGCACAGTATTTGCAATCCTCTATCTGTTCTCATGCCTACCATGCCATTGACCGTAGAGTGAATAATACGGCGTTGGCAGTATGGAAAAACCTGTTTCCCAAGCAGTACAACCAAATGCAGGTGCCGTTAAAGGAATTAAGTAATCTGCCACATCGGCACGAAGGTTATGACAGTAAAACCTTCGCAATTCAAATTGATGGGAAATGGTTCGGAATAACCTATGCGTTTATTACACACAGTCGTTATGAAAGCAAACCATTTGACCAGAAAATGACCCCTTATACGGAGGATGGACGCAGGCGGTATGTAAATTATCGTACCAAGCATAAACCGTTGCCCTGTGACCGCCCCTCCATCAATACACCCGAAGATATAGCCTTATCCATCTACGCTAGCGGCAAGGGATGGAAAGCCAATTTCGAGTATTTTATGAATCGGGAATATGCCTACAACCGAGATAAGGGAAAATGCAAATGCTGTGGTAGATATTTCTCTGAACTGATTCCGAAACATTGTCATCATGTAAATCCACGACTTCCGATTGAAAGAATCAACAAAGTTCCAAATTTAGCATGGCTATGTATACCGTGTCACCGCATGGTACACAACAGTCCTATACCGCCAGAGTTGGATGCCAAGGCGGTACGCAAAATCAAGAAATATCGTGAAAAACTCAAAAAGTGAAATTTACAAGTGCGCTGTATTCGTGAGGGTACAGATGCAATGAAATCAGTAGAAAGTAAGTCAATCTGATGGTAGGCCGGGTGCGCTGAAAGGTGCACGCCCGGCGTGAGACGGGGGAAAATCCGGAGGAAACGAATGTGCGGCTTCGCCGCACATCACGTTCAAAGGATTACCTATCGTCATTGTTCCTCTACACAAAAATGCGAAATGTGGCAGGTCTGTCCACCTCCGAAGCCCAGAAATCTTCGGATATGTTTATGAAGTGCCGCTATATGGATGAGCTGACCGGCGGGCGTGGTGTGATCTTTGCAACCGGTACTCCAGTAAGTAACTCGATGACCGAGCTTTATACGGTCATGCGCTATCTCCAGTACAGTACGCTCCAGCAAAAGAACCTGACCCATTTTGATTCCTGGGCATCGACCTTCGGAGAAACAACAACTGCGATTGAGCTTGCACCGGAGGGAACCGGCTATCGTGCCAGAACCCGATTTGCGAAGTTCTTCAACCTGCCTGAACTGATGAATATGTTCAAGGAGGTTGCCGACATCAAGACCTCTGACCAGTTGCATCTCCCTGTTCCCGAAGCAAAGTTTGAAACGGTTGTGGTTCAGCCCTCTGAGTACCAGAAGGATATGGTGGCTTCCCTTTCAGAGAGAGCAGCAGATGTTCATGCCGGTATTGTAGACCCGTCCGTCGATAATATGCTCAAGATTACCAGCGACGGACGAAAATTGGGACTGGATCAGCGGCTAATGAACACCCTGTTACCCGATGACCCTGACAGCAAGCTCAATGCCTGCGTGGGAAATATCCTGCGTATCTGGCAGGACGGTCAGGCTGACAAATTGACCCAGTTGGTGTTCTGCGACCTTAGCACACCGAAAAATGATGGAACCTTCAATGTCTATGATGATGTCAAAACCAAGCTGATTGCAAACGGTGTGCCTGCGGAAGAAGTTGCCTTTATCCATGATGCAGATACCGAGGCAAAGAAAAAAGACCTCTTTGCCAAGGTTCGTACCGGGCAGGTGCGAGTGCTTCTTGGCAGTACGCAAAAGATGGGTGCAGGAACCAACGTCCAGGACAAATTGGTGGCAGTTCACCACTTGGATGTGGGTTGGCGTCCGTCTGATATGACCCAGAGAAACGGTCGTATCATCCGTCAGGGCAACCGGAACAAAGAGGTTCAGGTGTATCAGTATGTGACCGAGGGAACCTTCGATGCCTACCTGTATCAGACCTTGGAAAACAAGCAGAAGTTTATTTCTCAGATTATGACCTCCAAATCACCGGTTCGCTCCTGTGACGATGTGGATGAGCAGGCGCTGTCCTATGCGGAGATCAAGGCGCTGTGTGCCGGCAATCCGCTTATCAAGGAAAAGATGGACTTGGACATTGATGTGGCAAGGCTGAAGGTGCTGAAAGCTGACCACCAGAGCCAGCAGTACCGTATGGAAGATAAGCTTCTGAAATACTTCCCGGCTGAGATTGAAAAGCAGACAGGCTATATTCATGGCTTTGAAGCTGATATTAAAACCGTGGAAGCACACCCGCAGATTGCCGATGGCTTTTGCGGCATGGAAATCATGGGCAAAGCCTACACCGAAAAGGCAGATGCCGGTGAAATCCTCCTTGCGGCTTGTAAGGACACGAAAAGTGCCGATCCGGTTCCTCTTGGCAGTTACCGTGGCTTTCAGATGGAGCTTTCGTTTGACAGTTTCCGGAACGAGTTCGATGTGACCCTGAAGGGCGCTGTGAGCCACAGAGTAGCCCTTGGAACGGACGCACGAGGAAATATCACCCGACTGGACAATGCCCTTGCAGGCATCCTTGAGCGCTTAGAACGAGCCAATGAGCAGTTGAATAATCTCTACAATCAGCAGGAAGCAGCCAAGGCGGAGGTTGGAAAACCGTTCCCGCAGGAAGCAGAGCTGACAGCCAAAAGTCAGCGACTGGCAGAACTGGATGCAGCCCTGAATATGGAGGACTCTGTGGAAAATCGTGACGAAAGAAGCGAGTCAGAGCGTCCTTCTGTGTTGGCTGATCTGAAATCCAAAGCGGAGCATATCCCGCCTGCAAAATACTCTGAAACCCGTGAGGAGGTGTTGTAATGGCAAAGCGAGATCAGGATGTTCATTTCCTTGCATCCAAGGAGGAGGTCGAGCGAATCCATGAGAAGATGGACGAGCTTGGCATCCGCAGCATGGGAGCCTATCTGCGGAAAATGGCTCTGGATGGTTACTGTATCAGACTGGATTTGCAGGATGTGAAAGCCCTGGTTTCGCTCCTGCGAATCTGCTCCAACAACCTGAACCAGTACGCAAAGCGAGCGAACGAAACAGGCAGCATCTATCGTGCTGACATTGAGGATTTGCAAAAACGGCTGGAGGAGATCTGGACGGACATGAGAGAAGTTCTTGTTCGCCTGTCCTCAATCCAGTAATCCGACAACTTGTTGGGAAGTCGCAGTTTCGGCTGCGGCTTTTACATAAGGGTTGACATCATTGCGTTATGGCAGATACCCTTGTACAATATAATTAAAAGAAAGGGGTTGAGCCTATGAAGCTGGTATTGAAGATATTGGCACTGCCGGTGCTGTTCGTTGTAAAAGTGATTTGCATTCTTGGAAATCTGCTTACAAATGTTGTGTCCTATGTAATTGGTTTATTGCTCTTGGTCATTGGCGGATCTGCGATTTACTGCATTGTAAAGGCTTTGTGGCAGTCCCTGCTTATTCTTGTGGTTCTTGGAATTGCGACAATAGCAGCGGTGTTCTTGCTCGTCTGGGCTGTTATGAAAGTCGAGAATATTGGAGAAAGTCTGGGAGCATTTATCAGGTCATAAGATAATATCAGAGAAAAGTCACCGACCGGTGGCTTTTTCTTTTTGGGAAGGAAGTGATGGGAATGGCAGCGACAAGATTGATTGCACTCCATGTGAATAAGGGAAAGACGGTCGCTCAATGTTTGGCAGACAGAACCGACTACTCACAAAATGCCGCAAAAACCAATGATGGCGAATTTATCAGTTCCTATGAGTGTGATCCAAAGACAGCAGATGAGGAATTTCTGCTTTCCAAACGGCAGTATCAGCATATTACCGGCAGACAGCAGAAGAACAATATCATCGCATACCAGATACGCCAGTCCTTTAAGCCGGGAGAAATCACCCCGGAAGAAGCGAACCAAGTCGGCTATGAAACAGCGATGCGATGGACAAAGGGAAAACACGCTTTCATCGTTGCGACCCACATCGACAAATCCCACATTCACAATCATATCATTTATAATTCGACCTCGCTGGATGCCACACGGAAATTCAAAAACTTCTTTCTTTCCGGTCTGGCGGTGCAAAGACTCAGTGATATGGTTTGCCTGGAACACGGGCTGTCCATTATTACACCGAAGCCGTATCGGGAGCGCCAGAAAAGAACTGTTTATCCCAAGAAGCGTACCCAGCGTGACGAATTATGTGATGCGATTGATGCGGTGCTGAAGCAGAAACCAAAGAGCTTTGATGGCTTTGTTCAGGCTCTGGCTGACATGGGATTTGAGTTCAAGGATGGAAAGCAGCCTGCGTTCAAGGGCGAGAATCAGAAGCGTTTCATTCGGCTGCGTTCCCTGGGCGAAGGATATAGCAAAGAGGAAATTCAAGCGGTTATCTCCGGCAAGAACCTGCACAAATCAAAAGGCGGCTCTGCCAAGGCTCCTGCCCCGAAGCAGTTCCAGATGCTGATTGATATTCAGGCAAAGATGGCCGAGGGCAAGACGGTCGGTTATGAAAAGTGGGCGAAGAAGTTCAACCGAAAAGAAGCTGCCCGAACGGTAATCCTACTGAAAGAAAAAGGCTTGGGCAACTACGACGATCTGACTGCTCATATTGAAAATCTGTCTGCCCGGTTCGATGCGCTTTCTGATTCTATCAAGGTCGCAGAGAAACGTATGGTTGAGGTTCAGGCGTTGCAGCAGCACATCAAAAATTATCGCAACACAAGGCAAATTTATATCGAGTACCGCAAGTCTGGATATAGCAAAAAATTCTTTGAAGAACACCGTCAGGAAATCACAATTCATAAAGCGGCGAAGCAAGCCTTTGATGAATTGCAGATTACAAAGCTCCCGTCCATGCAATCATTGTATGAGGAGTTTCATCAGCTGGCAGTCCAGAAAAAGCAGGACTACGCTGAGTACCGTCAGATCAGAAAAGAGAAAGAAGAACTGCTGATTGCCAAACGGACGGTTGAAACGATTTTGAATATCGACAGGCAGAAAGAGCAGGAAAAAGAGAAAGAGAAAGAGGAAAAGAAGAACTTCCGTTAAAGCAAAAAGCCACGGTCTGCACTCCCCAAAGGGTGCGGATCGTGGCTGCTTTTTTGCTTTTCGATTTCGGTGCTTTCAACCATGGGCAAATTTTTATTCTACTGTTCTTTGAGAAACGATTGAAAATCGTGTAGCCATCATCGGCAGATGATGTTCAAAGGGGATTGGGGATGCTTCCCCAACAAGCAAATTTGCGAAGATTGCACCGAAGGGAAAATCGAGAAAATGAGTGAACCTGTACAGGTTTACACTGCTTGCCAATTTGTGAGATTATGAATTTAGTATCGAGAATAGGGTACACCTAAATTTTGCAATGCTGCAACCCTATCATCGTTGCATGGATGAGTTGAGTATATTGCACTGAGAAAACCATCATGCGGAACATCTGAGATATGTTGGTCTAATACCGTCGCTAATTCAAGACCAAAACCAATTTTATAAGCAAATTCATCAGCCAGATACTCATTTTGTCTCATAGACCACATCAGAAAAAGCATACAGAACTTTACCCATAACCAAGAAAGTGCTGTTGATATTCCTGCGAAAACTGCGGTAATTATACCCATTACACCACTACGAGAGCATATTGCGAACAGCCCCATGATTGCAGAAAAAATCCAGTAGGATATTTTGATTAACAGGAGACACCCGGATATAAATATATTGCCCCCGCCAATCAATAATTGGATAACAGTATGTCCGTATGAGAGATGTCCGATCTCATGGGCGAGAATTCCAAGTATCATATCATCGGAGAGTAAAAGCAATCCGTCAGTTATGCATAGTGTTTGCCTACCTAGAGCAAATGCATTTGGAGCAGGATCATGGATAATCTTCACTTTCACTTTTTTAGGACAGTATGATGTGTTCTCTTTTGCTTTATCTAAAACATATTGAACCAGCGGGACAACTCGAAGTTTTATATCTACTCTTTTTATATCGCTTGCTCCTGCGAAGGCAGCCAGGCACATTTCGCCTAATGGGGATAAGCTGATAGCTACTGTGAAAAAGTAAATACAAATCAGTTCAACAATGCTTCCTGACGAACCGAACACAGCAACAATCAGCAGAATATTAAGAGTAAAGAACAGAAGAGTTCCTAAGTTTGAGAAGCGAACAATTCTGCCTACACGATGCCAAATATCCATAATGCACCCCCCTTTTATCGTGTTGTTGGTTTGAGCTTGCATTGTTTAATTACTCAAATGTAAAGAAATCTTTGTTTCGCTCTTTGAACAGAGCAAAGACAGTCTCTAACACAAATTCGTTTTCAACACCAACATATTCTTCTGTTTCATCGTCAATTTCTTTCAGCTGCAAAATAACAACTTGCCCATCCGAATCTCCAATAGGAAGCAGGACAACATATTCGTTCTGGCGATACGGTATTAAGTCAAGAAATTCAAATTCAACTTCGTTCCCATTCTCATCATTCAAAGTTATAATGTTGTCTTCATCCATGTCGTCGTTCCTTTTCTTAATATAAATAATTATCGTTGATAATGATGCCTAATAGTTCAAAGAGATTATCCTTTTTGGAAAGAATGCATTTTTTCATGGCTTGTTTAATTTGTTCCGTTGAAATGCTATCAGGCAACATTTCCCTTGGGACACCATGACCGAATTGCCGAAAATACTGTTCTTCGATTTCATAATACTCATTATCAATTTTCGGTTCAGGTGTATTAAGGAAGCTATTCATAAAATCTGCAACGCTCTTGTTTTTGTCCATTGTATGCACCTACCTTTCTCTGCTCAAGACCCTAACATGATTATCTGGTCTAATAGAATCAATCATTGAAGAAAAAATACCAAACGCTGTAGGAAAGAAATTTGCTAATAGCTCTAATTTGCCTTGGTCTCCCATAGACGCTTCAAAAAAGTGGGCAAAGGCTTCTGCTTGTAGATTGCCCGGTCTCGTCCAATAGTTCCTTGAGTGACCATAATTTCCGTGCAATTGACCATTTGTTGTCGCATCAATTAAGTCCGAGAAGGAGTGAGCTGAATCCTGCCTAATACGGGTCAGAAAAGCAGTTTGCTTTTCCACTGGAAGATTGTTATATAAGCTCAGGATTCTTTGTCCGTCCTCAACCAGTGCCTCAGCAAATTCTGGAGTATTGGATAGATTGCTCCGATAGTTGCACGAAGCATGGTCGATCATGTGAGCAAGCTCGTGGAAATAAGTTGTTCCTGCACCTCTTGGATTTGTCATATCAGAAGCTGCATTGTAGTAGACTCCTCGTGAATGCCCTATATAATTTCCCGGTGAGTAATGTGCTGTCTGATCCGGTGGATATTCAGAATCTTGTATCATCAGTTTACCAGCGAAATGGTCAAACACTTCTCTGACATTCTGCTCTGCATTTTCATGGCGTTGTGATATAACAGCGATATATCCGTCTGGTGTGCTACCTTGGGTTAGCACGCCAAGGCAATACTGATAAGACGAATTACCAACATTAGGTGTTTGCAGACCCTGGAGGAAAGAATTTCGTGCAGAAGGAGTGTCCAAATTAACATTATCATATTCTTGTACACTTTTGGCAAGTGAAGCAACGTATTTTTCGGCCTGAAGCATAATCTGTAAAATATCATTCAGGGCTTTGTTGCAATCTTTTACGATAGTTCCCAGCTCATCGTACTTCTTGTCATTCCATCCAATTCCCAATTGCTGATATTTCATCTTCACAGAACTTCTTGTAGTTTCGATAGAAGAAATGGAGGTCCGCATATTTTTCAGTATTGTCAGTAATTGAGTTGCATCAGCATTTACGTTGCTCAAACACTCACCTCCTCATTTGTTAATCATTTCGAGTGTAGCTACCTGTTACTAAAACCGGGATATATGTATCAAGCGATTGAGCTGCAAGTGTTCGATGTCGCCCATCACTCTGAAATACATAATAAGAACCTACCTGCGCAACCTGGACAGGATTATTGTAATAGCTACGAATGGTATCATCTAACACTGGGTTTTGTGAAAGCTCATCCAAAGACATTCCTGACTCAGTATTTTGACGAACATCTTGGATGTGCGAAGCTCGCCTTAGAATGTTTTCTCTCGACCATCCCTCTCGACCATTCCGTGTCCAAAATCCTTCCGGGTTCCCAAGTTCTCGGTCACTGAGATAAACTCCTTCAATATCCCTTGCTCTAACGTATACGAGTTCTGGATTTTCATTTCGAGAAAAGGTATAGTTCCCGTTCTCCCAATAATCTCGATATTCTTCATAGTGATTTCCACGGGAAAAATATCGTTCAGCTGATAGTCTGTCTTGAACAAATGCAAGATTAGAACCAAAGGTATTTGACTCAAAGGTGGTTGTATCTGCACTTGATGGTGTAACAGCAAAACTACTGGTCTGAGGTGTGCTTGCAGATATTCCATTTGTAGATCCTAGTTGAACACTTTCGTATTCACTAAGGCTCTTGGCGAGTAAAGCCACATATTTTTCTGCTTGAAGCATAATTACCAATATGTCATTGAGAGCCTTGTTGCAGTCTCTTACAACCACGCCCAACTCGTTGTATTTTTTATCTTGCCATCCAGCACCTAACTGTTCATATTTCATCTTTACAGATTTTTTGGTAGTTTCGATGGAGGAAATGGAATCCTGCATTTTTTTCAGCATTGCGAATAGCTGAACGGAGTCAGCATTTACCATACTCATTTCATCACCTCCTGGCAGCGGATTTTGTGAAGTGCAAAGCGGCGATGTGTCAGGAAAGTCTGACACATCACTGCTTCGGCAAGATTTAATTTAGAGAGGAAAGAAATTGTTCCAACTCAGCAGCGGTCGGTGCAATGTACGGTTTCATCTGGTAAGTATCCTTAACACCGTCTGTGAAGTATACGCTCCTTTCTTTTTTCGTTTTGTTGGTTCATTTTCGCCAGTGTGTTCGTGTCGTTTGCTGTGACGAGAACGCAACATAGACACAAAGAAAACACAAGGGCGAGCTTGCTCGTTTATATACCCTTGTGTTTTCGACTGGATATGTTAAGGTAACAAACAGTAAATGACACGTTACAGACTGCAAAATGTACCAACTGAAAAAAGAAAGAATACCGTTGTGTGCTTTATTTCTCGATCAGCTTTTCAAACATGAGGAAAGGTTTTTATAAAAAAAGAGTAGTTACCGTTTTTTGGTAACTACTCTTTTCCTTTTTTAAGGTTTAAAGTCCTGGAAGTTTAGGTGTTTTGGGTATTGGTGGTGTAGGTAGCTGCAAGCTTTCCAATTTTTGTTGAATTGCTTTAAATTCAGGGGTTTCTTGGTGTTGATTTTGAACCATTTTTTGCTCTATTCTCTCCAAAGTCGGTTGAATTTCTTTCCCTGATACTTTACGATTTAATTCTCTTTCTAAGGTCTCTTTCGGACTAATGGAAGGCGTTTCTAAACTTGAATAGAAGTTTCACTCCTTCTCTATTATAAAGCCTTATATCGCTAAATAAGCCCGTTTTATGAAGGGTTTCTAAGCTGAAATGAACGGGTTTACACCCGGCCTTGACCTCCGCCCGCTGTCCCGCTGAATGGGTGGACAAGGCGGCCAATCCCTCAAAGTGCTTGGACGCTCTCTTTCTGATTTTGGAGCGTTTCTTTTCTAAAAATTGAAATGGGCGGGAAGCCATTTTAGGGCTTTCCCGCCTTGATTACTTTTTAGCAAAGACGGGCGTGACTGTCAACGGCGGCGCATGAAATGCGCCGTTCATCTTGACCGTTGACTGGCTCGGCTGGCTTTGCTATCTTCCTGACAAATGGGAATGTCTAAGATAGTAAAGACGTCCCACATGCAACTCTTTCTTTTATTGCGGAAACCGTATCTTTAATTGTGAATGTAGTTGTGTCTATGACATTTGATTCATATATCCCCAAACCGGAAAATTGCTCCCACATTGTTTCCACTAATTCAATATTTGTTTTTCTATCTAATTTTGAGCGTTCCACAGCTCGCTTCATAGTTTTTTTTTTACTCGCTCTTAATACAATATAGTGTACCTCGTAATCTTCTTGGGCAAGAGCTTTCCATGGCTCCAAAAACCATGGCCCGACAATCCCATCTACAATTACATCATATCCGCCACGAGCATATCGCTTTGCAGCTTCTAAAAAGGCTTCAATGACAACCAGATTTTGCTTGTTGGATTCTGGCAAATGTGGTGGTATTGCGCCTTTGCTTAAGTAATGAAAAAAGTCATCGGTGTGCATATGCACTGATTTATCCATATCTGATTCCTTTGCGACAATTGACGCAGTTGTTGTTTTTCCTGTCCCCGGTGAGCCTGTAATCACAATAATTCTTCCTTGATTCATCTGTATTTTCCCTCACAATTTGAATTTATCACTTTGTTCCTGCCTGCTCAATCATCTTCTTCGCAAACTGGTTTTCCCTGACCCTGATTGCCCACCAAGTAAAAAAGCGGTTGGCGATTCAACCGCTTTTTTACTTGAACCAATTCTTCTAAATTATCATTTAAGCGATTCTCAAACTGTTTGTCAGTAAAATTGACTATATTTGCCATATTAAGCCACTTTCTCTTTATTCAAAACTTGTTTTGAGTAACGATTCATTGACCGCCAATACTCATGAACGGCTTGTAATTCTTCTAAAGAATAATCAAAAAGATTTACACGTTTTGCAAGCTTTAATTGGTTTAATAAATTGACTTCCAATAATTGAGAGTCATTTTTATTTAATTCATGGTTCAAAACATAGTTTAATTATTTCCTCCCGTTAAATAATAGATAACTATTAAAAATAGACAATACTTGCTCATAAGTAACGGTACTTAAATTGTTTACTTTGGCGTGTTTCATTGCTTGATGAAACTGATTTTTAGTAAACAGTTGACGATATTCTCGATTGACCCATTTTGAAACAAAGTACGTATATAGCTTCCAATATTTATCTGGAACATCTGTGGTATGGCGGGTAAGTTTTATTAAGACACTGTTTACTTTTGGTTTAGGATGAAAGCATTCCGCTGGCAGCTTAAGCAATTGCTGAATCGAGACTTGAGTGTGCAAGAGCAACCCTAGTGTTCGGTGAATATCCAAGGTACGCTTGTAGAATCCTTCTTCAACAATCAGATAGATGTCAGACGCATGGCTTTCAAAAACCACTTTTTTAATAATTTGTGTGCTTAAATGGTAAGGAATACTCCCAACAATTTTATACCTCTGTTTGTTAGGGAATTGAAACTGTAGAATATCTTGGTGAATTAAAGTGACACGAGTATTCAGTTTTAATTTTTCTGACGATAAGTTGAATAGATGACTGTCTAATTCAATAGACGTTACCTGTTTACTTATTTTAGCCAGTTTCGTCGTTAAATGCCCTTTACCTGTTCCAATTTCGTAAACGGTATCGGTTTCTTTTAAATTCAATTGTTTTATTATTTGGTTGAGTACTTTTTCACTCGTTAAAAAGTTTTGAGAATATTTTATATTTTTGTTCATGTAATATCCCTTTTTATTTGCTGTGAATATTCGCTCATTTTTCTTCCTCAATAAAAACTCTACCAGCTAACCAACATTCGTCTAATTCATTTGGGAATAATTCAAGCTGGCGAATCATATAATGTGTACTTGGAATGTAATCAAAATAAAACAATAGTGCTAGATATAAACTCCATGGAATTGGGCGTGTCCGATTTTCGTAGGCACTATAAGTTTGTCGTGAAATACCAACAGCCGAAGCAATTTCTGATGCACCAACTTTTCCTCTGAGTGCGGGTAACTCAATCGCCAATTGAGTGGCCAAGTTCTCTTTCTCATCTTTACTAAAATTCCAAAACTGCTTATAAGCATCTCGCCCTACAAATTGAATCAATAAATCTCCTCCTGGGTATACTCTTTCGTAGAGTACATTACTCCACGAAAAAACACCGCCAAACACTGAAAACTCAGCATTATTTGACGGTGTTGACAATTTATTTGACGGCTAATAAATCAGAAAGCCGTTGCATATTTTCTCTTTTTAAATCCATGGATGGGTGTACATAGCGATTCATTGTAATATTCACGCTGGCATGACCCAATATTTCGCTGAGACTTTTTACATCGAATCCAAGCTCTATGCACCTTGTAGCAAATGTATGACGTAACGAGTGATAATTTGCGGAGGTGATTCCGCTGTTTTTCAATACCTTCTTAAAATGATTTTGCATGGTTCTTGGTTCTAATGGATTCTGATCGCTATTGGTTAGGATGTAGCCAGTAGAAGAAGCTTTGTGTGCTGTAAGAATAGTCATTAAGCCATGGGGTACTGGAATAGTACGGATGGAGCAAGCACTTTTTGGTGTGGTAACAACAATCCTTGTCTTGTATTCACTGTTGGTTCTATCTTGGATTCTCTGGAGCGTTTGATGCACGTGGATTGTGTAATCTGAGAATGAAACATCTTCCCATCGTAACGCACAAATTTCACCTACTCTGAGACCAGTGAATAAACATACTAATATACCAATATTGCAGGAATCAAGATTAGAATACAAGTATTGGCATAATTTTTCCTGTTCAGCACGACTCAAAACTCTCATTTCCTTCGTTTGACGTTTTATCTGTATAGATCGTGCGTCACAAGAAATGGCTTTCCCGTTTCGGGTGGCAAATTGTAAGACATTTCGAATTAGAGATAAAATATCTGAAACAGTTTTAGAGGAAAGTCCATTCTCCTTTAATCCACCAGAAACAAGGAAAAAATTACACTGCGTTTCAATAAACTCGTGTGTTATATCACGCAATTGTTTGCTTCCGAACACAGGAAGTATATACGAGCTGAGAAGATTCCTATATTTGTTGCTTGTAGATTCCTTCACTTTAGGACATATAGCTTGAAACCATTCCATAGCAACCTGTTCAAATTGATCTGAGCTAATTTCTGGATCGACAGTGACAGAATTACTCGTGCACGAACTTTGACTGATAAGTTTTGCCTTGACTTCTCGATATGACTTTGCATAAACATAACCGTAATTGGCTTTGCCTGTAGAAGATCGGGACTTAATGTATCTTCCTTCCCATCTGCCGTCTTTCCTTTTGTAAATATTTTCTCCTTTTCGTGCCATAAGGTACACCTCCTTCAATATGACTATAATTCTGACGGCAAATTGTGACTTTGGAACTTTCTAAGATGGATTTTTGTGCAAAACCTCGTGTTTTATGTCCCTAACACATTGACAAACAGTGCGACAATTTGTAAAATAAAGATATAAACTAAAAAAAACAGAGAAGAATGCGATTCGTGGAGTAATGTACTCTACGAATTTTTTATTTTAAAGAACCTCAAGATAGCTCATATTGTCGTCTTGGGGTTCTTTTCATTCTATCATTTAATGCAATCTGCCTATAAAATTTTATCATATTGCATTTATAAATGCAACTTGCACCCGATGTTGGTTGTTGAGATTTTTGGTACATTTTATAATGTATAGCAGAATCATACACAGCATGGAGGTGATTGAAACGCAACCGGAAATTGATTACGTTAAGATTGGTCAGCGCATTAGAGCTGCCCGACTGGAAAAGGGTTATAGTCAGGCTGATTTGGGTGCGTTGGTTGGTTGCTCGAACAATCATATGAGCCATGTTGAAGTTGGACAGACGAAAGTTTCTTTGGCAATGCTTCTAAAACTGGCATTCGTCTTGGAAAAGAACTTTGACTATTTTTTACTGGATACCCCATATGCAAAATGCGACAGCATCATTGATAATGAGATTGCTGCAAAACTGAAAAAGTGTAATGTAACAACATTGATAACCGTAGGAAAGTTGATTGATGTCTTGATTGACCAGCAAGAGATGATAAAAAAAGCGGAGCTTGATTGATATAATGAAAAAGAAGCCCATTGACGGTACAGAGTGAACTGCTATGGGGTTCTTTTTTGCAGCACAATATACTGATTCTTTAAGAAGCAAAAAGTCCACCAGTCATGATGCACTACGCATCGTACTGGTGGACTTTTTCTGTAAAGATATAAAAATAGATATTCATATATCGCCATAACCAATGTCGTTATCGTAGGCATGAAGATCTTCTTTCAGGAAATCTGCTTTACGAATATACATCGAATTTACCAGCTCTCCTTTTTCGTGGAGCAGGCTGAATTTGTAGTCTAATAATGCTGCCGGTACATAGAGCATTTTAGCCGTTTCAAAAAATGTGTGTTCCGAAAGGCATTCCAGGACTTTCCCATCTTCTAACAGAAGCTCCGCCGCAAAGAAGTTTGCTTCATTTTCTTCGATTGATCTATCATCAAAAACTTCCATTTCTTGAAAGCCGTGCATCATAGCGATTTTTGTATGCAGGACAGCGTGTCCTAATTCATGTGCGACTAATATACGCTCCAGGATACCGTTCACATTGTGATCTATCACGATATTCTTTTGTCTGGACTGGTAATAGAAGAAGCCCTTCAATTTCTTCTGTAAATCGTAATAGTGGATTTTGATACCTAACAGCTGACATAGCTCGTAAGGGTCTCTGGTGTGATATTTTCGCACAAGCTTATCGACAGTTTCAATGATATGCTCTGCCGTTTTCATTTGCTTCACCTCCGAATCGCACACAGAAAACATATTCTGTGCTTGAGGATTTTACTCTTTATCTTTATGCTTTCTGTATTTCTTCGGAGTGTACTTTTCCCGTGCTGTTTTCTTAGAGTCCATATAAACTGACATAATCGCCTGGAAGAATACATCTTTTGCGTCCTCGTCCAATTCTCCACCGGCAAACAGAGAATTTACACGACCCAACACTTCCTGAGCTTCTTTTGCTCCTTTTGAACCGAAGTTTTCCTTTGCCTCTAAAATAAACATATCCTGATCTATATGGCTCTGGCTATCCGTTTCAGATTCGTCCAAAAGATAGGACACAGAGATATGCAGTGCTTCAGCAAGTTTTCTGATGTTGCTTTTTCTGGGGAGTGTTCCGAGCTGCTCATAGGTGTAAAGGGATCTTTCGGAAATGCCGGTCATCTGGGCAAGCTCCGTTTGAGATAGGTTCATAGCCAAACGAGCTTCTTTAATTTTTTCTCCAAATGTCATGGTAGTATCCTTCCTTTCAAAAAATATTTATTCGTAACTTCCGATTATTTGTTGACAAACTTCTGGAAAATGCTATAATAAGAATCATAACAGAAGTTTTAATTCCACTTAATTATATATCGGAACTTTTATAAAGTCAAGAACTTCCGATTTCACTTCTGTTATTTTAATCAAATATCGGAAGTTATAGTCATTCTTGTCCCATGGTATTTGTTTCCCTTTAGCCAAGTGACAGGAGTTAGAAAGGAATTCTTATTTTATGGATTAGGCTGAAAGGAGATTCTGAATGAGCAGATATAATACACAGGTATTAAGCAGTATTCGAATGCTTTGCCGGATGCAGAACATTGACGAGAAGGTTCTGTATGAAAGAGCAAAGCTGATTTTATCCATATATCGAGAGGTGTGCTGGTCTACCATTGATCGTGCGAATGATGTATGTGATACCCTTATTTGTACTTACGGTGACAGCTTAGATGGTGCATTGATTTATCTGGAGAACTTTGCTCCGGATGAAGCGAGAGAACGATTTGAAGAACGCATTCGCAGCTTATTTGAGACAAAGTGGATCATTGAACTGGTAGATATGGCTATGTTGAAAATCAGAGAATATCCAGATAAAGGCGCTCTGTACTGTGAGATTATCTCAAAGGCATATCTCAACCGCTTCAAGTACAGGGAATCAGAAATGCTGGAGGTTTTGAATATGGAACGCAGCACCTACTATGACCGAAAGAAAGAAGCGATACTGTTATTTGGTCTGTCACTTTGGGGAACAGCCATTCCTAAATTGAAAGATTTCCTGGAAAGTGCCCGGGAGGAAGAAGCATTGTGTTATTGTGAATGCTAAGACAGGATTTTAGTCCGACTAAAATCCGATGAAAATACGACGGTTCCCCTACTGAAAGTCCGACTTGTCCAGTGTTAAAATGGCTATGCTGGGAGATAGCGGCATAAAATTGAATAGAGAGAGTTACGCCTCGTGCCTGTAATGGGTACGGGGCTTTTTTTATACCTGCCTATTTTCCCCCATAATTAACACAAAGGCATGAACGAGAGCTTGGAGTAATTTACTCCGGCTCTTTTTTTATGCCTGCAAGGAGGACAGGCAGATGGCAAAGGGTATTGAGAATCGGGCACGATCTCCTCCCGCTGTTTTTGATTTTGCAACTTCACAAATTCAAAAACACGGAGGAACGAAAATGTATTACGACTTGGTTGAAAGCGGAAAAAGAATTAAAGCCTTGAGAAAGGAACATGGGCTTACACAGGAACAGCTTGCGGAGCAGTTAGGTGTTGCCGCAAACACCATTGCACGAATTGAAACCGGCAACAGAGGTATCTCTATTGATTTGGCAATCGAACTGGTTGTGCGCTTTGAGACAACCCTTGATTACATATTTTTAGGTCGTGAATAACCTCAAAACTATACCTACGAGGCAATAAAAACTTGCATGAGGAACAGGTACAATTTAGATACAGCCAAAGAAAATCGGCTGCTTGATCCTTGAAAACTGAATACACAGTCATCGAATACGTTCCTGTTGCCGGTGCGAGAGCATCAGCCACATCAGCGGTACGCCGAGACGTATCGGATAGAGAAACAGAACGACTTTCTTCTATAAATTAAGCGCTTGTCTCTCTCCCGATGCCAGCGATCAATACTGGCTTGTAAATATTGGGTTGCTCCCAATACGGCCATGAAAGCAACAGGATTAAAGATACTTCTCTACGGAGCTGGCGGAGAACCCGGCAGAGGTTAGATTCCTATGGAACTGATTCGCAATCAGTCGTTCGGTGATTCCCTGAGGGCGTAAGCCCTCTTTCCCAGGGGTGCGTGGCAAATATGGGACACATAGACTTTTGGACTGACTGCCTGATTCCTTTCTGGCAGTCAGTTATTACATAGCCAACGAAAGGAGGTCATGGCACATGATGAAAGAAAATTGGGTATATTGCCGTGGTGATATTTATTGCGCCAAGCTGGACCCGGTAGTTGGGTCGGAACAAGGCGGCATCCGTCCGGTTATCGTCATTCAGAACGATACCGGTAATAAACACGCTCCCACATTGATTGTGGCAACGGTCACCACCAGAATCCATAAGAAAGCGAATATGCCGACGCACTTTGTTATTTACGACAATCCTGCATTCAAAGAAGCGTCCGTTGTTCAGCTGGAACAGATTCGTACCATTGATAAAAGCAGGATTGATAATTACTTAGGTAAGGTAACGCCCCGTGAAATGGTAGCGATTGAGAAAGCCTTATCTGTCAGCCTGGCAATGGAACAGCTGAAAAAGCGTTCCCCAAAACATAAAGCAAAGAGAGCGAAGGAGTGAACATAAATGTTTGAAGAAAGAATCGCTGCCATGAATCAGCGCACCGAAGAAGCGATGGCTGCTAACGCAGTTCAGTTTGATAAGAGAACCTATACGGTTGATGAGATTCAGGATATTCTGGGCATCAGCAGAACCAGCGCATACAACCTTGTGAAAAAGAAAGTTTTCCATAGCGTCCGCATCGGTGGCAGTATCAGAATCTCCAAAAAGAGTTTTGATGAGTGGTTGGATCATCAAATGTAAGATTTGTCAAGGGCGTCGTACAACCCGGCGACAAACTTCAAAACATATTGAGAGTTCGATAAAATGTAGCCATGACAAGAAACACATGGCTACATTTTTTACATAGGAGGTTGTACGATGGCGGAAATGAGAAAACGCACGAGTATGTCTGTTCTGGAAATGGGCAGGATGCTCGGTCTTGGTAAAACGGAGTCATACTGGCTCATTAAGAAGAATTACTTCAAAACCATTCTTGTCGGCAACACCATGAGGGTGATGATCGACAGCTTTGAAGAATGGTATGCCAATCAGTTCAAATACCAGAAGGTCGATGGAACCCCTCCCGGCGAGGAATTGAAGAAAACTACATATTCAATGGAGGAGCTTGGACAGCGCCTTGGGCTGAAAGAAGCGACTGCTTACGAACTGGTTGCCAAAGGGCATTTTGATGTGGTCGATGTCCTGGGCAAGCGCAGAGTGACAAAGGAGAGCTTTGAAAGATGGTATGCTTCTCAAACCGATTACCGCACGGTAGAGGATCAGGAACTGGATGCAGATATTATGGCATCCACCTACGGTCTGCCGGAAATGGCAAGAATGCTTGGGGTACATCGTCAGACCATTTACTATATCGTTGCCAATGAAGATTTTGAGCTTATCAAGGTTGGCAGGTATAAGCGAGCTACCAAAGAGAGCTTTGAAAAATGGTATCACAATCAGACCCGCTACCAGTTAGCGGAAGATAGACAGGAAAGGAGCTGATTACATGGCATCTATCGTTAAGAGAAAAAAGAAGTATTCTGTGGTTTATACATACACCGATGAGAACGGCAACAAGCGTCAGAAGTGGGAAACCTTTGAAACGAATGCCGAAGCAAAGAAAAGGAAGTTGCAGGTTGAATATGAGCAGGAGTCCGGAACCTTTATTCCCCCTTCTGCTAAAACCGTCAATGATCTTTTGGATGAGTATATGTCAATCTATGGTGTGAACACCTGGGCGATGTCTACCTATGAAAGCAGAAAGAGCCTGATTGCAAACTATATTCGTCCCCTCATCGGTGATATGAAGCTGGAGGATGTCACGCCGAGAATCATGGACAAGTATTACCGAGATTTGCTTTCTGTCAAAGCGGTTTCTTCTAAGTATGTAAAAGCCCGTACAGAATATCTGACTCCGCATACTGTCCGAGAGGTTCACAAGACATTGCGAAATGCTTTCAATCAAGCGGTCAAGTGGGAATTGATGACCAGAAACCCTGTGGAGCACGCTACGCTGCCGAAAGAAGAACACAAGACCAGGGATATCTGGACAGCAGAAGTGCTCCAGAAGGCTCTGGAAGCCTGTGACGATGATATTCTTCGTCTGGCTATTAACCTTGCCTTCTCCTGTTCCCTGCGAATGGGCGAGCTTCTGGGGCTTACCTGGGACTGTATTGACATTTCCCCCACCAGTATTGAACTTGGTCAGGCAAGCATCTTCGTTGAAAAGGAGTTGCAGAGAGTAAATCGTGAAGCGATGGCAGATCTGGACGGTAAGGACATCATGTTCAAGTTCCCACCGACCTTCGCCAGTACGCATACCGCATTGGTTCTCAAAACTCCTAAGACCAAAACAAGTGTCCGCAAGGTGTTCTTACCGAAAACCGTAGCGGAAATGTTGGTACAGCGAAAGGCTGACATCGAAGAACTGAAAGACCTTTTCGGTGACGAGTTCGTAGACTTCAATCTGGTTTTCTGTTCTTCCAATGGCAAGCCGATTGAGGGGCAGGTTATCAACCGTGCTTTCAATAAGCTGATTGAGGAGAAGGGACTGCCGAAAGTGGTTTTCCATAGTCTCCGACATTCCAGTATCACTTACAAGCTGAAGCTGAACGGCGGCGATATGAAATCCGTTCAAGGCGATTCCGGTCATGCACAGGTCAAGATGGTAGCGGATGTTTACTCCCATATCATCGACGATGACCGCAGACTGAACGCTGAAAGAATGGAAGCTGCGTTCTACTCAGGCAGACAGGCAACGCCTGAGCCGGTTCAACCAGCCGCAACGGAAAGCTCCGCTGATGATAAAGAACTTCTTCTGAAGCTTCTGCAAAATCCGGAAATGGCAGCACTCCTGAAGTCGCTGGCAAAAACATTATAGTAACTGCAAGGGCAGATCCTTTTACATAGCTACAATAGCTGTAAAAGGGTCTGCCCTTATTTTTTTGTTATGGAGGTCAACGAGTATGGATAGAATCTTTATGGACGAGTATTACGAGCATCTGAGAGCTGACAATATCGAGGCATTTTCCAAGGAAAGGAACGACGAATATGTTGGCAGAGCTGAGGAATACAAAGCAGCAAAGTCGGCATTGCTTGAAGGATTGGGACTTGAGCATTTGTTTGACCATAGCCATGAACTGACTCCGAAAGAGAAAGAAATATGGATGCTGTTCGATAGGGTTGATGTAGCAGAGCTTCTTGCAAGGGATGCTTTTGCCAAGGGTGCTTATATGCTCGGCGCTGAGGATAGAGAGATTATGCTGAAATAAAAAAAGACCTGCTTCGGCGGGTCTAAATTACATAGAATCATTGAGTCTGAAAAACCTTTGAAATTCTTAATAATTCTGGTTGAAAAATTCATTTTGAAATGATATATAAAACAGACTGAAATCTGTGTCTAAGGACACCCGCACCCTCACACGAGAATGAATAGGATTTCCTATCATTTCGCATCACGAGAAGTTACATAGTGACATTTACTTGCACTTGCAACGTCCACCAAAAATCGAAAGACTTGCTAATTTCGAGCCAATCGGACGGTGTAAAATCCCTCTGAATTAGCTATCACAGCGTAGTATCAGATGGGATTTGAAATGCTGAAAAACCTTGTATTTCCAAGCATTTTTAAGCATTAGATGCCACTTCCCGATGTCGTATCGGGTCTACTCCTAAGCGAGGGGTCGGAGGTTCAAATCCTCTTGGCGACGGGCTTCAAAGCGTTCGAAAATGTTAGCTGGATTAGCTGACAACGAACGCTTTTGTTATTTTCTAATCACGTTCGTGAGATGAAATTCCATTCAAAATGATCAATTTCCAGCTAACGCAATCCGATTTTTGTTAGCTGACAGCTAATCAAAATCACCGGTTTGCAAACATGGGTTTTAAGAAGTCCAGCTAACATTTGGGTTCCGCTCCGTTGTCACCCCTTATTCGGGGATGTAAATCAGAGAAAAGGCGGGAAAAGAAATAATCTCTCCCAAATCTGCAAACATAAATTAGCTGAAACAGTATTCAATTCTATTAGCTACAGCTAATGGTCAAACAGCAATGTCTGTTTGGAACTTTACTATCTATAAAAGTTCCAGGCAGGCATTTTTTAGTGTCCTGAATCCTGGAGGAAAGGAGTCAAGATGGCTGAGCCAAACAGACAATCAGGAGAAAACGAAGAAAGAATCATAGAAATTGAGATTGAGCGTCTTCGTCCGTTCAAAGAGCACCCGTTTCAGGTAAAAGATTGGAAAGATATTTTCATAAAGAGATTGCAAGGGTGCAGGCACAATGGTATGGACAGCAGTCTGTGAAGGGAATAAAAC
>NZ_WQQB01000019.1:0-26982 GCF_018785565.1 Blautia sp. MCC283
TGTCATGGACGCACCCTGAAAAGGCGGTATCCCGCCTTAATTCAGATGCTCTGGTAACTCAGTTGCCGAGTAGTTCACTGTAGTTTTGGCAGCTTTATGTTTTGCTTTTTTGAACCCGCTGTGATATTTTCTCGGATCGGATCAGGCACTTCTGCATTATTGCAGGGAATATATGATTCAGGTTTTGATCACACTGCCTTTCGCAGTGTTTGGAATGGTATTTCAGCTTAGTTTCATTACAGTAGGAAAAGCAGGTTTCGGTGCTGCACTTTCGGTTATGGGTGGAGTCCTGAATATTGTACTGGACTGGCTGTTTATCGCGATTTTTCACTGGGGACTGGCAGGCGCAGCTATTGCAACAGGAATCGGATATGCATTTCCGTCCATTACAGGAATTTTATGGTTCAGCTTCAATCGAAAACAGATTTTGCACATTGTAAGACCAAAGTGGAGAATGCGGACTATTGTGAACAGCTGTATTAATGGCGCTTCAGAGATGGTCAATGTGCTTGCATTTTCTGTAATCGCGATTCTGTTTAACCGTATTCTGATGAAGATTGGCGGATCAGATGGAGTGGCTTCTCTGACGATTATCCTGTATGCACAGGAACTGTTCGGCGGATTGTTCCGTGGTTATATAAATGGAATTTCTTCTGTTGTCAGTTATAATCTGGGACGTGGAGATAAAGAACGGCTTTCCAAGCTGTTCTGCATCAGTATATGGACTTTGGGAATTGCAGGAATTGTGGTCACTGTGCTAAGTTATCTGGCAGGCGGTGCTGTAGTAGATTTTTTTGCAAAAAACAACGCCCAGGTGGAGACGATCGCACTGTATGGATTCCGGATCGTGGCAACCAGCTTCCTTATGATGGCCTGCAACGTATTTGCATCCGGCTGGTTCACTGCATTAAACGATGGAAAAACATCTGCGATCTTATCGTTCTGCAGAACGGTTATCTTTATGATCGTGCCGGTACTGGTTCTGCCGGGGATCTTTGGTATGGATGGAGTATGGATGTCCATTACAGCTGGTGAGGTTTTGAGTATTCTTATGAGTATTTTTTATTTCAGAAAATACAGAAATATGTGGAGCGTAAAAGTATAAAATGGGACAGGGCAGCTTCCGAAATTGAGGAGGCTGCTCTGGCTTTTTTATGGTATACTGATATCAGTTTGATATAAGATAAACGAGAGGATAAATAGATGGAAAAAAAGATCGTTCAGGTTCAGGAGAGAACTCAGCAACTGATCCGGCAGTTATTAAATGTCTGGGAAAGTTCTGTACGGGCAACCCATGATTTTCTTTCGGAAGAAGAGATCATCAAGATCAGGGAATACGTTCCCATGGCAATAGAAAATGTAGAATATCTGATCATTGCGGAAAAAGAATTCGGAGAGCCTGTTGCATTTATGGGAATTGACAGTAATCGGCTGGAAATGCTCTTCCTTTCTCCGGAGGTCAGAGGAAAAGGGCTTGGAAAGCAGCTGCTTCAGTACGGTATTGAAACTTATAACATTCAGGAACTCACCGTAAACGAACAGAATCCCCAGGCAGTCGGCTTTTATGAGCATATGGGATTTCAGACATATAAAAGAACGGAGTATGATGAGGAAGGGAATCCGTATCCGCTTTTGTATATGAGGCTATCCAGATAAGCAAAAGGTTTATTTGTCTGTTAACAGGTACAGGATGCGGGATTTACCAGTGGTGTATTGATATTGTGTTGATAAAGTCGAAAGGAAAGGATAACAATGAACTGCCAGAAACTGATCAATCAGATAAAAGAATATAAGCCTTATAACGAGCAGGAGGAGAGAGATAAAATCCTGATCCTGGACTGGATCAGAAATAATGAGAATGCTTTTTCCAGAGAAAATACAGTAGCCCATATGACGGCTTCCGCCTGGGTTGTGAACAGGGAGCGAACCAGAGTTCTTATGGTATATCACAATATTTACAACTCCTGGTCCTGGCTTGGAGGACATGCGGATGGGGAGACGGATCTTCTGTCTGTTGCAATCCGGGAGGTAAAGGAAGAAGCGGGGATTTCCAACGTTCATCCGGTGTCTGAGGAGATTTTTTCCATGGAATCCCTGACTGTAGACGGCCATGTGAAAAAAGGAAAATATGTATCCAGCCATCTGCACTTTAATATCACATATCTCCTTGAGGCAGATCCGGAAGAAGCGGTTTCCATAAAAGCAGACGAAAACAGCGGTGTAGCCTGGTTTTCACCGGAAGAAGCATTGGAGAGATCTACAGAACCGTGGTTTGTGGAGCATGTTTATAGCAAACTTTTGGAAAAAATGAAGGATGTGAAGGGGAACGGTAAATGAAAATTGCACTTGTACAGATGAGTATGGGAAAGGAAATATCCGAGAATCTTGATAAAAGCCTGAAATACTGTGATATGGCAGAAAACTGTGATCTGGTCTTTTTTCCGGAAATACAGCTGACACCGTTTTTTCCGCAGTATCACAATATATGTGTGGATCATTACTGTATAGATATGGATAATGATGCACTGGTAAGATTGTGCCAGAAAGCCAGGGAGCATCGATATTATTTATCACCAAATGTCTATCTGGAATCAGAAGGAGCCAGATACGATACTTCTCTTTGGATCTCCCCGGAAGGAAAAATCCGAGATACTGCAAAAATGGTCCACATCGCACAGAATGAAAATTTTTATGAGCAGGATTATTATACACCGGCGGAGGACGACTTTAAAGTTTTTGCCACACCATTTGGAAAGATCGGCATTGTAATCTGTTTTGACAGACATATGCCGGAAAGCATCCGTACCTGTGCAAAAAAAGGTGCAGACCTGATCATAGTCCCGACTGCAAATACAAAAGCAGAGCCAATGGAAATGTTTGAATGGGAAATGCGGGTTCAGGCCATGCAGAACCAGGTTTTCATTGCCATGTGCAACCGTGTCGGAACAGAAGATAAAATGCAGTTTGCCGGGGAATCCATCGTGATCGATCCAAGAGGGAAAGTCCTTGCAAAAGCAGATGACAGGGAGCAGTTACTGGTGTGTGATATTGATCTGCAGGAGGTAAAAAAAGTCAGAAGCAGCCTGGATTATTTATCCCTTCGAAGACCTGAGCAGTATGAGTAATAAAGGAGAAACAAAAAATGGCAAAACTATATTTCCGATACGGGGCGATGGGAAGCTCGAAATCTGCCAATATTCTGATGGTTCGTTATAATTATGAAGAACGTGGTCAGTATGCGATACTGTTAAAACCAAGAACAGACGACCGGGATGGAGAGCATAAGATCCAGTCCCGGATAGGCTTGTCGGCTCCGGCTGAATATGTGGATGATTTTCTGAAAGAAATTTCAAAATTATGGAATGGAAAGGAAACAGAATATCTGTATCATGGCAAAAAAGTAAATGCCATTCTGGTGGATGAAGCACAGTTTCTTTCCCCGGAAGAAGTCGATACATTATCAGATATTGTGGATTTTTATGAGATTCCGGTTCTCTGCTATGGCCTTCGTACAGACTTTTTGAACCACCTGTTTCCCGGTTCCAGGCGACTGATGGAAATAGCAGATGTTATCGAAGAAGTTCCCACTGTCTGCTGGTGCGGGAAGCGTGCACAGTGCAATACCCGATATTCCAACGGAAAGATTGTGCGGGAAGGTGCCCAGATCATGTTGGGATCAAATGAGAGCTATGTGGCGCTTTGCAGAAAACATTATAAAGAAGGGAAATTGTGGAAATGAGATAACATCCTGAACACAGGTCGCGAAGCGGATTGCGAATGTCCTCTTTACGCACGGAAGAATATGATACTTCAAAGCCAGATAAGTCAAAACGTCTTACCTGGCTTTTTTGCAATGAATCCGATTGTAATAAGGATTATCGTTAACACCCATGAAATCGGGAACGCATAATACAGAATATTTAACTGATGATAATGTCTGAAAACCGTACAGATCCATACAATGCGAAAACAGCAGTTTCCAATAATAGTAGCAACAGCCGGGTACAGGGAATGTCCGGTACCTTTTAATACGCCTGCCGGGATCTCGTATAGGTTGCACAGCGGTTCGAAAAAAAGAATGCACAGGATACGAAGGCAGGCATTTTGTATCACTGTTTGATCTGCAGAAAAAAATCCTGCAAAAAAATTCCGGAATATGACAAGTGGTTCAATAAGGATCAGACTGCTCACAATAGAGAAGACCAGACATATCCGCAGGATTTTTCTGCATCGGCGAAGCTGCCCGGCAGAGTAATTCTGGCTGGTAAAGGTGGTAGCTGTCTGACCGAAAGCAGTAATCACGTAATAGGTAAAATATTCAAAGTTCATGGCAATGGTACTGCCTGCAATTGCAGAAGAGCCAAAGCTGTTCACAGAGGCCTGTACAAAGATATTGGCAAAGCAGAATACAGCACCCTGGATGGCCGAAGGGATTCCCACTTTAAGAATTGCACTTACAGATCCGGAATAAAGATCACATTTATGAAGTGCAAATGGAAAAGAAGAAGTATCCTTTTTCAGGCGGCAGATCAGAAGGAGCGCAGAAAGCATGGTGGACAGAACTGTAGCAGCGGCAACTCCGGAAACGCCAAGCTTAAAGAATACCACAAATATAATATTTAGAAACACATTTACAATTCCCGACAGAGTGAGAGCAAGAAAGGGATAACGGCTGTTGCCGCAGGCTCTGAGGATCGCAGAACCAAAATCATAAAGCAGCAGAAAGGGATAACTGACAAAATAGATCCGAAGATAAAGCACGGAGGAAAAACGGAGGTATCCGAATTGCTGGAGAAGAACCATGCACATCCCAATATCCGTTTTACCACATGGGAAGATTATGCCATCATGTCAATGGTGGAGCGGGGACTGGGGATCGGAGTGCTTCCAGATATGATCCTGAAACGGATTCCATACCAGATCGCGATCCGATCATTCAGAAATCCATATTTCAGAGAAATTGGACTGGTAATGAAAGACAGAACAAAGCTGACTCCGGCAACCAGGAAGTTTATAGAATATCTTACGATCAATGAACGGTTGGAACGGCTGTGATCTCGGCGGAGCTGCACTTGCATCTGCTATTGGTATGGTGATTCTGCTTTTTTCGGTACTGTTCGGAGGAAACAGCTTGTGGATGGTAATGCCGGTGGTGGAAATTGTGGTGTTATTCATCAGTGTCATGTTTTTGAAATTTTCTCAGACATCCGAGTACTCCGAAAGAATTCAGAAGATGAAGTGACTGACAGTAAATATGTTAGTTGTATAGAACATTATAGTGTGGTAAACTTCAATCAATAAGAGTTGGAGGAGTGTCTATGAAATTAAAAAACGTTTTGATAGTAGTAAAAGATATCGAAAAATCGAAACAGTTTTATCATGATCTGTTTGGCTTGGATATGATATTGGATAATGATGGAAATCTGATCGAGGTAGGAACGCCGATATAATAAAAGAATCTCTGGGCAGATAAAGGGGGAAGAAATTATGTTTTATGGACTTGACCAGGTATTTAATATTTTATTTGCAATTATATTTTTCTGTGTCTTAGGAACGATGGTTTATATTTTTGTGAAAAATATCAGCACATGGAATAAAAATAACAATTCTCCCAGGTTAACGGTCACTGCTAAGATTGTTGCAAAGCGAACGAAGGTTTTCCATAATCAGCAGTCTGATGGTTTCAGCACCACTACATCAACCAGTTACTATGTGACTTTTGAAGTAAAAAGCGGTGACCGGATGGAGCTGTCTGTCGCAGGAAAGGAATATGGTCAGATGGCAGAGGGAGATGTTGGTGAATTAAGTTTTCAGGGAACCAGATTTCTTGGATTTGAGAGGAACTGAAAAAATGACGGAATATGTGGGAATTGGAGGTAAGAAGCATGAAAGAAAAAACAAATTATGGAAACTGGGTACCAGAGAAAATGCTGTATCTGATGTTTGGGCTGGCAGCAGTCTTTCTTGTAATTACTGTAGCAGCGAAGGCTGTGTTGCATAAGCCGGTGATTGCTATAGTGCTGGGGGCGCTCTGCATACTGTCACTGCTCTATGCAGTCTACATGCTGATCTGCCATGAAATTTTCGCATTTGGAAAAGGCAATATGATGGCAGGAGTCCATGAGCATCTTGTGGATCATCTTAAATGGAACGGAGAAGGGAAGCTTCTGGATATCGGATGCGGAGCTGCTGCACTTACAGTTCGCTGTGCAAAAGCGTTTCCTGAGGCCAGGATCACCGCAGTGGATTACTGGGGAGTAGAATGGAGTTATGCAAAAGAGCAGTGTGAGAGAAATGCGCGGATCGAGGGAGTTGCAGATCAGATCACTTTCTGGAAAGGTGATGCTGCAAAACTGGATTTTCCGGACGGAACGTTTGATGCTGCAGTGAGCAACTTTGTATTTCATGAAGTGCGCTCTGCAAAAGACAAGAGAGATGTGGTAAAAGAAGCGCTCAGAGTAGTAAAAAAAGGTGGAGTTTTTTCCTTCCAGGATATGTTTTCTCAGAAAGCATTGTACGGAGATATGGATGAATTTGTCCGCATATTAAAAGCAGAAGGAATCTCAGAAGTACATTACATAGGAAACCTGGAGAAGAAGCTGGGGTTCATTCCAGGTTTTGTGACAACACCGTGGATGATAAGTGGAATGGGCATTCTGTATGGAAAAAAATAAGTCAGAGACAGAATAGATAAGAGCTGTAAAAAATAGAGTTTGCACGGTTTTTTTGAAAAGCTTGGGATCAAAGAGCCGGTTTTTATAGGTGCAAGTGATGGCGGTATGGTTGCCCAGATCTACACGCAGGCGTATCCAAAGGAAGTTGGAGGGTTTATTCTGATCTCAACAGGCGGTATGGATGCAGAGACGATAAAAAGTCTCAGGAAAAAGTATTTTTTGGCACCGCTGATGCTGTTTTATATGAAGCATTGTAATTATGAGAAACTGAAACCGAAACTGATCAAAGTCGGAATGGGACATAGCCGGAACGAGAGCAAGGAAGAACTTGCATATGCCAAAGATATGTTTGAAACCATTTTCAAAGATTATACCAAAGAAAAAGATGTGCATATTTCTGGTCTGCTGGCTGATCTGATGAAGCAGACGCCGGTTACGGAAACGGATTTTAGGATGCTTAAGGGAAAAATACTTCTGATACTTCCAGACCAGGATTTCTTTTCCGGAAAGATGCAGAAAGACCTTATACAGCTGATGCATGATCCTGTCATCCAGTATGTTTCAGGCGGACATCTCTCTACGATTTTGAAAGCGGATGATTATGTAAAAGTGATTCGGGATTTTCTGGGAAATATATAGATCATTTCCTCGCAACAAGATGTGCGCGGAAGCCTTTCTGCTTTTCCATAGTCAGTACGGTGAAGCCGGCTTTTTCTGCCATGGCGATGAATTCTGCAGGTTTGTGTATCTTTACATCGCCGTGTCCGAACAGATTAGCCAGGGGCATCTCCAGATGATTCATAAGCCAGACAACAAAGTTGGAGGAAGTATAGTCACGCAGGATCAGGCGGCCGCCTTTACGCAGGACACGGTAGGTACTGTTAAAAAAGTCCTGGGGATTTGGATAGTGATGAAAGCTGTTTGCACAGATAACGGCGTCAAAAGAATCCGTCTCAAAGGGCAGATTTTCACTGTCACCTACAAGAAATTCCGTGTTGGAGAGATTCTTGGCCTGAGCCACATGGATCATCTCAGGAGTAAGATCCAGGCCGGTGTAGTGTTTGTCCGGATATTTCTCATGAAGAAGTTCGATCATCGGGCCGGTTCCACAGCCACAATCCAGGACATCGCAGAAAGGCTCTTTTTCCAGTTCGGCCAGGATCGGAGGATAATCGTCCTTGCACATTTCGTAAATACCGGCATGGCCGCTGTCATAGATTTTGGCTGCCTGCGTAAATTCTTTGACAGAAAGTTTTTTATATTCTTCAGGGGTCATAGCAACGTCTCCTTGATATTGATTTGCTGTTAGATTCTACTAACTAACGGTATCATAAATTTCAGGAAAAGTCAAAAGGAATATGGTTGATAAAACATGACAGAGCTAATATTTGCGTAAGAAAGAAGTGTCAAGAAATAAAAACTTGACACTTTTTTCTTTTGCATGTTATAGTCAAACTGAGGTGGTTATATGAAAGTAAAAGAACCAGACTTAACGGAACAGATCAGAGAGATTTTTGGTACAACAGATGCTAAAGAATTAAGGCGAATCGCAGAAGATGCAGCATGCTACAGAAAAAAAGGAAATTCTGCAAACAGGAGTCCTGTCGGCAGAAAGAATTCTTTTACAGATCCACAGCTTGCGAATATCCTTGCGTTGCAGAAGCAGGGTGTGAAGATTACAGAAATTGCAAAAAAATACCATGTATCCAGACAGACGATCTACAGTCAGATAAAACGTGTGCATAATTTCAGTGAAGATCCAGATGTAAAAATGAGGATGTATTTTATGAACAGGGATTATCTGTGCACGATGATAGATATAGATTTTTTACACGAAAAAATTTATATTAAAAATTATACGGATCAGATACCATTAAGAGCATTTGGAGTTGTGGATAATCCAAGCTGGAATGATTTTGAGTATTTTCTGGAGGACAGATGTTTTCCCAGGACACGCGATCATGCAAAAGAAATCCTGAGAGATATGAGAATTCCTTTTTACGATCCACTTCTGATTATTGAAAAAACAGATGGATATATGGAAGGGGATCACCAATGGATCATGATGGTAAAAAAGGAGAGATGATTTTTATGGATAAAGTTGAAATTGATAAATATTCTCCTTTGCATAAGACAGGGCATATATCAAAAGGTGATCAACGTAAATGGAAGATTGAGAACCTGTGGTACAAGGCGGATTATATGGGATATGAGAGCCTGGCAGAGGTACTTGTTTCGAAGCTTCTGGACAGAAGTGAATTGAGCTATCCGTTTGTAAGATATGAGCCCGTTCAGATCGAATATAAAGAGCAGGTTATATCTGGTTGTGTTAGTGAGGATTTTTTAAAAAAGAATGAAATTCTGATTCCAGTTGAGAAATTGTATCGCCAATATATGGGGGAAAGCCTGGCTATAAGGCTGACTGATTTTGAAGAAGTTACGGAAAGAATTCAGTATATGGTAGAACAGGTTGAACGTATAACTGAGATTGAAGGTTTTGGCAAGTATATTACGGCAATGTTGGAGATTGATGCTTTTTTTGTAAATGAGGACAGACATACCAATAATATTGCTGTGATCTATAATGAAAAAACACAGCGATATTCGCTCAGCCCTTTATTTGACCAGGGACTTTGCATATTTGCAGATACCAGTGTGGACTATCCACTAGAATTATCCTACGAGGCTTGCCTGGAAAAAATAGAATCAAAACCTTTTAGCATGGATTTTGACATTCAGCTTGAGGCAGCAGAAGAATTATATGGAACCCAGATAGATTTTAATTTCAACATTGAGGATGTAAATGCCATTCTGGATTCCGTTGCGGGGATATATTCTGAAGAAATCTGTAATCGAATTAGGGAATTGTTGCGTTATCAGATTCGAAAATATTCTTATCTGATAAAAAAATAATCAACATCATCAGGGAGGTGATGCCATGCCGTCATATAAAGAACAATTTAACCTGAATATTTTTGACCATAGTTCTGTAGGATATTGCGTGCTGGAACTTGTGCTGGACGATAAAGGACAGCCGGTGGACTGGATCTACCGTTACTGTAATCAGGCCTTTGCAGATATAAAAGACTACAGGCTGGAAGCGATGATCGATCGGTCCTTTCTGGATCTGTTCCCGAAAATTGATGAGAAGTGGTTATACGCCTGTTATGGGGCGGCATATGAGAACAGGTCCAGTGAAATGGTGATTCGAAAAGGAAAAAAATATCATGTGACAATCACACCTATCGGGAAGAGCGGATTCTGTTCCGGACTGATCCAGGCATGGGATAAGGACAGAAATCCAGATGACGAGATACAGGAACCGCTAAGCGATGAAGAATTTATCATAAGAAAACTATTTCCGGAGTACGTTTCCCTGTATCGGATAGAACTTAATTCCGGAAAATTTGAGACTCTCCGTCTTGCTGAAAATACAAATGCCAGAAAACTGGCGGACAGGAAAGACAAAACATTTGCCAATTTTGATGATTATGCGAAAGAATATGCGGATTCCTTTATTTTAGAACAGGACAGAGAAGAATTCCTGAACTGGCATACCTGCAGAAATATGAAGAGAAGGCTTTGTAATACGGAAAAGATTACCTATCATTACCAGAGCGTTTCAGAAACAGAAAAAAATAAATATTATGAAGCCTATGCGGTACAGGGAAAAAGCGATGAGAAAACATTTACCATATTTTTAGGATATCGCAGTATAGACAGTATTCTTTATAAGGAAAAAGCGACACAGAAACGACTGGAGAAAGCACTGGAGGAAGCGGAACTGAGAAACGAGATCATATCTTCCATTGCAAAAACATATCAGTATA
This sequence comes from Blautia sp. MCC283, assembly GCF_018785565.1. NCBI lineage: Bacteria > Bacillati > Bacillota > Clostridia > Lachnospirales > Lachnospiraceae > Blautia > Blautia sp. MCC283. The sequence goes on from NZ_WQQB01000019.1 coordinate 10,505, forward strand.
TATCAAGAATTGATATCCAGGCGGACTGGTTTGAAGAAATTTCAAACAAAGATAAAGAACAGTTGAATTTTATAAACTCCGGTGTTCTGTCAGTCAATAATAAAAAAGTATACAGACAATATATTGCGGAGGAATATCAGGAGGCATTTTTTAAATTTACAGATATTTCTACGCTGCCGGAACGAATGAAGAATGAAGAAACCATTGCCATGGAATACCGGATGAAGGATGGAAACTGGCATAAACTTCGTTTTATTGAAAAAAAGAGGGACACAGATGGAAATCTGACACATGTGCTCTGTGCGATCCGAAGTATCAGTGCGGCAAAGAAACGGGAAGCATCGCTTCTGTATCAGGTGGCGGAAGCGAAAAAAGATGCAGCTCTTAAATCCAGGTTTTTGTCAAACATGAGTCATGATATCCGTACACCAATGAACGGGATCATCGGTATGATCGATCTTGCAAACCATTATCCAAATGATCTTGAAATGCAGCAAAAATGCAGAGATCAGGTTCTGGAATCCTCCAAACATCTGGTTTCTCTTGTAAGCAATATACTGGATATGAGTAAACTGGAATCCGGAGATATTATTGAACAGGAACTGGATTTTGATCTCACAGAGGTGTTAAGCAGAGCAAATACCGATAAGCAGATTCTGGCGGAAGAAAAAAATATTGATTATGTGGTGGACTGGAAAAAAGGAAATTTAAAGCATGTATATCTGGTAGGAAACCCGGCTTATTTGGAGCGACTTCTGACGATAGTTGCGGATAATGCGGTGAAATTTACAGAACCAGGAGGCACGATACATGTATGGTGTTGGGAAAAATCTGTGGATGACAGTCATGTGATGTATGAATTTGTATGCGAGGATAACGGAATCGGCATGAGTGAAGAGTTTATAAGCCATGCATTTGAGATGTTTTCTCAGGAAAATGAAACCAGCAGAACCAAATACGAAGGTGCGGGGCTTGGCCTTGCGATTGCTAAGAAGATTGTAGAAAGAATGGAAGGTACCATTGAGATAAAAAGTAAAAAGGGCAGTGGGACAACTGTAACAATGACACTTCCGTTTAAGATCGGACAGCCGGAAAAAAACGAAATTTCAAAAACAGATAACGGAACCAGGCAGGAAATGTCTTTTGAGGGAATGCGCGCCCTGATAGCGGAAGATAATGAACTGAACATGGAAATTGCAAAATTTATGCTGGAAAATAACGGAATCCGCGTAGAGTGTGCGGCTGATGGGGAAGAAGCAGTGAAAAAATTTGAAAAAGCGCAGCCGGGGTATTATGATGTGATCTTCATGGATATTATGATGCCAAATATGAATGGCTGGGATGCGGCACGCAAGATCCGTTCCATGAAGAGAACAGATGCCGGAACAATACCGATCATTGCCATGAGCGCCAATGCATTTTCTGAGGATATCATTAACAGCCGTATTTCCGGGATGAACCAGCATCTTACCAAACCTCTTGAGGAGGCAAAAATTTTGGCTGAGCTTAAAGAGTGTCTGAGCAGGCAGGAAAGCGGCCCTGGCTCTTCTGAATCAGATCAGAAGAAAGGATAAAGACAGGATAATGGAAATATTAAAAGCAAAAGAAACAGATATTGACGATATCGAGAGAATTTATGAACATATTCATGATGAGGAAGAAAATGGAAGAGCTGTGATCGGATGGATCCGGAATGTATATCCGGTGAGAAGGACAGCAGAAGATGCTTTGAGCCGGAATGATCTGTTCGTTATGAAAGAGAAAAATGAAGTTGTGGCAGCAGCAATCATCAATCAGATCCAGGTTGAGGAATATAAATATGCCCGGTGGAGAGTAGAAGCAGAGGACAGTGAAGTTATGGTGCTGCATTGTCTGGCTGTAGAACCTTCAAAGAAGAATAAAGGCTATGGAAAAAAATTTGTGGCATTCTATGAAGATTATGCCAGACGTTGCGGATGCAGTTCACTGCGAATGGATACCAATGCACGGAATACCCGGGCAAGAAAGCTGTACCAGAAGCTTGGATATGAGGAAACAGGGATTGTAAAATGTACGTTTAACGGGATTCCGGATATCCAGCTTGTGTGCCTTGAAAAAGATCTGGATGCAGAGGAAGTTAAGCTGAAATGCCCCTATTGCGGAAGAGAAATGTGTGAGGGTCAGATCCATTCTTTTAACCAAATCAAGTAAGTCCCCTGCTTCAATTGCGAAAAGCAATAAGCAGTAGGTGGGGACTTGCTTGTATCAGGAGGAGTGCAAGCTCCTCCTGATAAACTGCGGAGCAGTTATTTGGTGTAGAGCTACGTAGCGAAGCGGATTGCGAATATCCGCTTGACTTCCGGAATGGAATGGAGAAGCAGAGGTGAGTCCATGCGGTTAAATACAGAAAAAGGCCTGTCAAAAATGATATATGGTGACCGGATTGATGCTTATCGTTGTGAGCATTGTAAGAAAATCATTATATCTTATGAATAAACTGGACTATAATGTAAGGAAGAATGAACGATGTTATTTAAGAAAGCAAACCTGGAAGATTTTCACAGGATAAAACAGTTTTACTGGGATCTTATCGATGAGATGAGTGATCAGAATGATAAGATCGGATGGAAGAAAGGAATTTATCCCACAGATTCTTTTTTACAGGAAAGCATTGACAGAGGAGAACTTTTTGTACTGGAAGAAGGGGGTGGGCTTTGTGCAAGCGTGATCCTGAACAGTGCCTGTAATGAAGGATATGCAGGCGTGACCTGGAGCATTGAATGTGGAGAAAATGAAATTCTTGTGCCCCATGCACTGGCTGTTTCTCCTTCCAGGCAGGGTAAAGGCATCGGCAGGTATTTCATGGAGGAAATCCTGAAACTGGCAAAAACGGAAAAGAAAAAAAGGTAAGGCTGGATATCCTGGGTACCAATACAGCTGCGGAGAGACTCTATACAGGATGTGGATTTCGTTTTGTCCAGGCAAAAGATATGTTTTATGAGGATACCGGCTGGACGAAATACAAGATGTATGAACGGGTCTTGTAAGGGATTTTTGACATAAAATAGATATTTTGGAGGTACAGGAAATGTCACTGGAAAAAGCAGAAGAATATCTGAAAAACAAAGGAATGCTGGATCATGTGATCCGGCTGGAAGATTCTACGGCGACCGTTGTGGAGGCGGCCCAGGCTCTGGGCGTGGAACCGGGGATGATCGCAAAGACCATGTCGTTTCTTCAGGATGACCAGCCGGTGCTGATCCTGACGGAAGGAACTGCCAGGATCGATAACCGGAAATATAAGGGTACCTTTCATGTAAAAGCGAAAATGATACCATTTGATGAGGTAGAAAGCCAGATTGGACATGCACCTGGAGGCGTTTGCCCGTTCGGGATCAACGAAGGCGTGAATGTATATCTGGATGAGAGCCTGCGGCAGTTTGACATTGTTTATCCGGCAGCAGGAGATGATCACAGTGCCGTGAAGCTTTCCATCGAAGAGTTGGAACAGATTTCCGGAGCTGAGGGCTGGGTGGATGTATGTAAAGAATGAAAGGAATGGACTGTATTGAGGTGCAGTCCTTTTTTTGTGCCCGAAAACATAATGCAGCAGGAAAATAGATGTAGAGAAATTGTATAAAATAACCAAAAAGAAAGATAACAAATTATAAATAACCAACGAAATATAGAAAGGACCATTAAAAAAAGACATGTGTCCTATGAAAAAGGACCAATGTCACTTATACTTTGGCCTAACAAATGCGGAAGACAGAACAAAAATCATGAAAGGAGATGCCATAATGAAACGGAAAATAATGGCAGTATTATTAGCGGCGGCGATGACTGGATCGCTTGCAGGATGTGGAAGCACACAGAACAAAAATGCGGCGGATGCTTCAGAAGAGAAAATGAAAGTAGCAATGGTAACAGACTCCGGTGATATCACAGACCAGAGCTTCAATCAGATGACTTACGAAGCATGTAAGGCATGGGGAAAGGAAAATAACATTGAGTTCAACTATTACAAACCCCAGAGCGATTCGGATGAAGCCAGAACAGCAAGTGTGGATCAGGCAGTGGCAGATGGCGCGAATGTAATTGTGCTTTCCGGCTATGTGTTTGCACCGACTGTGATCGATGAATCGGATCTGTACCCGGAGGTGAAATTCCTGGCACTGGATGTAAGTGCCGGTGATATCTGCGAAAAGGGTATCGGAGAAGGATATGACTACAATCCGGATCACTATAATGTAACGGATTATTACAATGAGGATAACGTATACTGCTGTACTTATCAGGAAGAACTTTCCGGATTTATGGCCGGTTATGCGGCAGTCATGCTTGGATACCGCCATCTGGGATTTCTGGGCGGAATGTCTGTTCCGGCAGTTAACCGCTATGGCTACGGATATGTTCAGGGAGCAGATGCAGCTGCAAAAGAGCTTGGAATCACAGATGAAGTACAGGTTGAGTATGTATGTGGCGGACAGTTCTATGGAGACGCAGATATCACGGCTTACATGGATACCTGGTATGGATCAAAAGGTGTGGAAGTTGTATTTGCCTGTGGTGGAGGAATTTATACTTCTGCGGCAGAGGCGGCAGTTAAAACCGGCGGAAAAGTTATCGGTGTTGACTCCGACCAGTCCGCAACTATTGACGATTACAAAGAAGGCCTGACTGTGACTTCTGCAATGAAAGGTCTGCAGGTTACCATTGATAATGTGCTGGATGCGATCCTGGATAATGAATGGGATAAATATGTAGGAAAAATCGAAAACCTTGGAATGGAATCCCCGGATCCGGCTGAAAATTATGTACAGCTTCCGGAAGAGACCACGCAGTGGGATGGTACTTTTACGAAAGAAGATTATCAGAAGCTGGTACAGCGAATGTATAACGGAGAATATGAAGTGTCCAGCGACAGTACAACATTTCCGGAAACAGAGATCACAGCAACCGATTACGGCAGCATTAAATAATAAAACATGAATGATGAAATAAAGGAGGAAAACAATGAGCGAGTATGTGATTGAAATGTTAAATATAACAAAACGTTTTCCGGGGATTGTAGCCAATGACAATATCACACTTCAGTTGAAAAAAGGCGAGATCCATGCACTGCTTGGAGAAAACGGTGCCGGAAAATCCACGCTGATGAGTGTTCTGTTTGGATTATATCAGCCAGAGGAAGGCGAGATCAGAAAAGATGGTAAGAAAGTAGATATCCAGGACCCCAATGATGCCAATGAACTTGGAATTGGTATGGTTCACCAGCATTTTAAGCTGGTAGAATGTTTTTCTGTTCTGGATAATATCATGCTGGGTGTGGAAACCACAACAAAAGGCGGCTTTCTGAAAAAGGATGAAGTAAGAAAAAAGGTTGTGGAGCTGTCTGAAAAATATGGTCTTTCTGTTGACCCGGATGCGAAGATCGAAAATATCACAGTTGGTATGCAGCAGAGAACGGAAATCCTGAAAATGCTGTATCGTGATAATGAGGTCCTGATCTTTGATGAGCCTACAGCGGTACTTACTCCCCAGGAGATCAATGAGCTTATGGTGATCATGAAGAACCTTGCAGCAGAAGGTAAAAGTATTTTGTTTATTACCCATAAACTTGCGGAGATCATGGCAGTGGCAGACCGCTGCAGCGTGCTTCGAAAAGGAAAATATATCGGAACTGTAGATATCAAAGATACAACACCGGAAAAGCTTTCTGCAATGATGGTTGGAAGAGATGTAAATTTTGTTGTAGATAAAAAACCGGCGAAAACAGGAGATGTTGTATTAAGTGTAAGGAATATGACCGTTGCATCAAAACAACACAAGAACAATGCGGTGAATCATGTATCCTTTGATGTCAGAAGAGGTGAGATCGTCTGTATCGCGGGAATTGACGGAAATGGCCAGTCGGAGCTGGTATATGGCCTTTCCGGGCTGGAACCGGTAAAGGAAGGAACGATCACAATGAATGGACAGGATATTACAAACATGCCCATCCGAAGAAGAATCACTTCCGGCATGAGCCATATCCCGGAAGACAGACATAAGCATGGCCTGGTCCTGGATTATTCTCTGGAAGATAACATTGTTCTGGAACGTTATTTTGAACCACAGTTTACAAACCGTTTTGGTTTCTTAAAGAGAAAAGAGATCAGAAAATATGCAAACCGTCTGATCAAACAGTATGATATCCGCTCCGGCCAGGGAACGGTCACAAAGGTGCGCTCCATGTCCGGAGGTAACCAGCAGAAAGCGATCATTGCAAGGGAAATTGATAACGATCCGAAATTCCTCATCGCCGTACAGCCCACCAGAGGCCTGGATGTGGGAGCCATCGAGTATATCCATAAGCAGATCGTTGCTGAGAGAGATGCGGGAAAGGGTGTATTGCTGGTAAGCCTTGAACTGGATGAAGTTATGAATGTTTCAGACCGTATTCTGGTCATGTATGAGGGTGAGATCGTAGGAGAATTTGACCCAAAAAAAGTATCTGTAGAAGAGCTGGGGTTATATATGGCAGGCTCAAAGAGAAAGGGGATAAAAGAGAATGGATAAAAAACAGAAACTTCTGAGAAATAATGCATTTCAGACAGTACTGGCATCGCTGATCTGCATTGTCATAGGTCTTATTGTTGGATTTGTCGTGCTTCTGATCATTTCGCCTTCCGGTGCCGGAAAAGCGATCATAGCAATTATGAAAAACTTTTTCTATTATCCGAATGCGGCAGCAACGACGAAATATTTTGGAACAACTTTAATAAAAGCGTCAGCACTTCTGATGTGTGCGTTATCAGTAATATTTGCCTACAAAGTAGGTTTGTTCAACATTGGTGCAGCAGGTCAGTATGTGATCGGCGCAGGTGGATGCCTGTATATGGCCTTAAGATTTAACCTGCCGTGGTATATTTGCCTGATCGCAGGAGTACTTATTGCTGCTGCGGTGGGAGGAATTTCCGGTGCATTAAAAGCATATCTGAATGTAAACGAAGTAATTTCCTGTATTATGCTAAACTGGATTTCTCTTTACAGCGTAAATATGTTATTATCACAGGTAAAGGATGGTTCCACACCATATACAAAACTGTTATTCAGCTACAACAAAAGTGCAATGCTTCCAACAGCTGGATTAAATGAACTGTTTCATAATAAATATATGACTATTGGTGTGCCTATGGCTATGATCGCAGCGATTATTGTATGGGTTGTGCTGCAGAAAACAAAATTTGGCTTTGAACTGAAAGCAACAGGAATCAACAAACTGGCCGCAAAATACTGTGGCATGCATGAAAAAAGAAATATTATCGTTACCATGATGATTTCCGGAGGTCTTGCCGGTTTCGGTGCGGGAATTTTCTACTTAAGCGGAATTGAACAGTGGATGGTACAGCAGACAAGTGTGCCGGGCATGGGATTTAATGGAATCGCAGCGGCATTTCTCGGTGGATTGGATCCTATCGGAACAATTTTCGCCTCCTACTTTATCCAGCATATTACCAGTGGTGGTACTTATGTGGATACAACAACATACTGTACACAGATTTCTGATCTGATCTCAGCATTTATTATTTATCTGTGTGCGTTTGTATTTTTCTTCAAGATCTGGTTTAACCGTTACCTGGATAAAAAAGAAGAAAAAAGTGTAAAGGTAAAGAAAGGAGGCCGGAAATAATATGGTATTATTAGTTCAGTATACATTAATCTTTGCATCGGTTCTGGCACTGGTTGCTCTTGTGGGCTGATCTCCGGAGCACTTGGGGGCCTTGGGGGTCTGGTCTACATCACGGCGGGTGTAAGTGAGTGGAAATTTGAGAATGGGGTGGCAGGTTTTGGATTCCTGGCACTGGCGGTTATGATTTTTGGACAGTGGAGACCGGTGAATATCGGACTGGCAGCATTGTTATTTGGATTTTTCCGTGCGCTGTCAAACGTGTATACCGGATTTGCGCCGCTTGTGGCATTAAAACTTCCAAGCAGTTTGTATAATATGCTGCCATACATTATTTCTCTCGTTGTTCTTGCCTTTATTTCCCAGAAATCAAGGGCACCGAAAGCGGAAGGAATTCCTTATGATAAAGGACAAAGATAAAATGAGACCAGGTAAAAAAATAAAAGAGGATATATAAAACAAAAAAAGAGAGGATGACAGATATGAAAAATTATTCAGAAGACGCAAGCAGACAGTATCATATTCAGGTAGCAAAAGGAGAAGTGGGACGTTACGTTATTTTACCGGGAGACCCGAAACGCTGCAAAAAGATCGCACAGTATTTTGATGATCCGGTTTTTGTGGCAGATAACCGGGAATATGTAACCTATACCGGAACACTGGATGGAGTGAAGGTAAGTGTAACATCCACCGGAATCGGAGGACCGTCTGCTTCCATTGCAATGGAAGAACTTTATCGATGCGGAGCAGATACTTTTGTCCGGATCGGAACCTGTGGTGGAATGCAGCCGGAGGTAAAGAGCGGAGACATTGTTGTTGCAACCGGTGCGATCCGTATGGAAGGTACCAGTAAAGAGTATGCACCTATCGAATTCCCGGCTGTGGCAAATCTGGAAGTGATCAATGCACTTGTGGAAGGTGCGAAAAAAGAAGGCTGTGAATTTCATACAGGTGTGGTACAGTGTAAAGATGCATTCTACGGTCAGCATGAGCCGGAGACCAAGCCGGTCAGCTATGAACTGATGAATAAATGGGAGGCATGGAAGCGCCTCGGATGCCTTGCTTCAGAGATGGAGTCCGCTGCTCTTTTTGTAGTGGCAAGTCATTTAAAGGTGCGTGCAGGATCCTGTTTCCTGGTTCTTGCAAATCAGGAAAGAGAGAAACTGGGGCTGGATAATCCGGTGGTACATGATACCGATAAGGCGATCCAGGTTGCAGTACAGGCAATCCGGGAGCTGATCCGTGCAGACTACCAGGTACAGAAAAAAGGAGAATATACACGTAACTGAATATATTACAAAAAGATGTTAAATGTGTTCAAATATACTTATTAATTTCTGTCAGGACCAAAACACTTGTTCTGTATATTGAAACATGGTATAATGAATGAGAACAAATAGTTCATAAACATATTAGCCAATAATAATAGGGATCAGCCAGAAAAGGATGATAAGATTGCTAAAAAGTTTCAAAACAGAGATCAATCCTACAGAAGAGCAGAAGATTAAAATACATAAGACAATCGGCACATGCAGATATATTTATAATTTTTACCTGTTTCATAATAAAGAACTTTATACTTTGGGTAAAAAATTTATGAGCGGTAAATCGTTCAGTGTATGGTTGAATAATGACTATCTTCCGAATCATCAGGAATATTCCTGGATCAGGGAAGTCAGTTCCAAATCGGTAAAACATTCGATTGAAGATGCCTGTACAGCTTTTTCAAGATTTTTTCATCATCAAAGTGGTTTTCCACGGTATAAGAAAAAAGGACGATCAGATGTAAAAATGTATTTTGTAAGAAATAATCCCAAAGACTGTCTTTGTGAAAGGCACCGGATTAAGATCCCGACGCTTGGATGGGTAAGGCTGAAAGAGAAAGGTTACATCCCAACATCCAGGGATGGATATATAGTCAAAAGCGGAACTATTTCTATGAAAGCCGGCAGATATTATGTTTCCGCACTGGTAGAAGTGACAGATCCGGTGAGAGACAGTTGCTTTAGCGATGGTGTAGGGATCGATCTGGGGTTGAAATCTCCCGTAAATACGAAAATTTAAAGAAAGGAGAGCCCACTCAAAAAGCAAATATACGTAAACAAAAGCTGAAAGTACAGAAGCTTCATCAGCGTCTGGAAAACATCCGTACAGATTATATCAATAAGACGATATCTGAGATTGCGAAAACCAAGCCATCTCATATAACGGTTGAGGATCTGAATGTATCCGGTATGATGAAGGACCGGCATCTTTCAAAAGCAGTCGCATCACAGAAATTTTACGAATTTCGCACAAAACTGAAGACAAAATGTGAGGAATTTGGAATTGAATTACGGATAGTCAGCAGATGGTATCCTTCTTCAAAGACCTGTCACTGTTGCGGACACATCAAAAAAGACCTGAAACTTTCAGACAGAGTCTACAGATGTGCATGCGGTTATACGGAAGACAGAGATCTCAATGCAGCACTGAATCTGAGAGATGCAAAAACTTACGAAATTGCATGATCCCGCAAACGTAAGTATGTACCGAAGGCTATTTCGGGAATTTACGACTGTGGAGTGTACTTAGGATCTGTGAGTAGAGATAACGCAAGTTACTCAAAAGCATACACGAAGAAACAGTAAGCGGTATTCGTGAGAATCCGCATTATCTCGATGTGAGTATGTTTGATCACATTTTGAGTGGCAGAATAAAAATGAACGTAAATGAAATTTTAAAACATGTAGATCACACCCTGCTTCTGCAGGGTGCAACCTGGGAAGAGATCCAACAGATCTGCGATGACGGGATCAAATACCAGACTGCTTCTGTATGCATTCCGCCGTGCTATGTAAAACAGGCCAGCGAATATGTGCAGGGTAAGGTGGCAATCTGTACAGTGATCGGTTTCCCAAATGGAAATATGACCACAAAAACGAAGGAATTTGAAACAAAAGACGCTATCGAAAACGGGGCGGATGAAATTGATATGGTGATCAATATCGGATGGCTCAAGGACAGAAAATATCAGGATGTTGAGCAGGAGATCCGTACTCTGAAAGAGGCATGTGGGGATAGAATCCTGAAAGTGATCATCGAAACCTGCCTGCTGACAGAAGAAGAAAAGATTAAAATGTGTGAGCTTGTGACAAATGCAGGGGCAGATTATATCAAAACTTCTACCGGATTTTCTACAGGAGGTGCAATCTTTGATGATATCCGGCTGTTTGCAAAACACGTAGGAGAAGGTGTGAAGATCAAAGCTGCAGGTGGTATTTCAAGCATGGACGATGCGGAGAAATTCCTTGCTCTTGGAGCAGATCGTCTCGGAACCAGCAGAATTGTGAAGATCGTGAAGAAAGAAGAAGGGGCAGGATATTAAAGAGGATAAATATTATCTGATTTTGGACTGCAGAGTATGAAGCCATAACACAGTGAAATGGAAACATTCACTTTATTCAGGAAAGGTGGGAAAATCATGGAAAAGAAACAGATTGAAGAAATGATCGATCTGGCGATCAGACAGCTGGAGCATTCGTATGTGCCATATTCGCATTTTCATGTAGGCGCGGCACTTCTTGCAAAAAATGGTACCTATTATACCGGGTGTAATATAGAAAATGCTGCCTATACCCCAACGAACTGTGCAGAGAGAACTGCTTTTTTCAAAGCGGTCAGTGAGGGCGTGAGGGAATTTCAGGCAATCTGCATTGTGGGTGGCAAGGATGGCGTTCTTACAGAATATGCGGCACCGTGTGGGGTGTGCAGACAGGTTATGATGGAATTCTGTGATCCGGAAACCTTTCAGATCATACTGGCAGTCAGCAAAGATAAATATGATATTTTTGCTTTAAAGGAACTTTTACCACTTGGATTTGGACCGGCTAATCTGGCCTGACAGAAAGGAATGTGCTTATGGAAACTTATAAGAGAGTATTTGTGATCGTTCTGGATTCACTTGGAATCGGGGCAATGCCGGATTCTGAGAAATTTGGTGACAAAGGTGTGGATACATTTGGACATATCCTGGATAAGATGGGAACTCTGGATATTCCCAATCTTCAGAAGCTGGGAATGCTGAACCTGCATAAAGGCGGCAGGATGGAAGGCGTGGAGAAACCGATGGGGCGTTATATGCGGATCGCGGAAACCAGCAATGGCAAGGATACCATGACTGGACACTGGGAAATGATGGGGATCAATACAAAAAAGCCGTTTATTACTTTTACGGAGACAGGATTTCCAAAGGAACTGATCCAGGAGCTGGAGAAAAGATGCGGTAAGCGTGTGATCGGAAACAAGAGTGCCAGCGGTACGGAAATCATTGAAGAGCTTGGTGAGGAAGAGATCAATACAGGAGCCATGATCGTTTACACGTCTGCGGATTCCGTAATGCAGATCTGCGGAAATGAGGAGACGTTTGATCTTGCAAATCTGTATCGCTGCTGTGAGATTGCCAGAGAACTGACCATGAAAGACGAGTGGAGAGTTGGCAGAGTTATTGCAAGGCCTTATGTGGGAAAGAAAAAGGGTGAGTTTAAAAGAACCAGCAACCGCCATGATTATGCACTGAAGCCCACAGGAAGAACAGCGCTCAATGCATTGAAGGATGCAGGTTTTGATGTGATCGGTGTTGGAAAGATCAACGATATTTTCTGTGGCGAGGGAATCACAAAGACTTATCACTCGGACAGCTCTGTACACGGCATGCAGCAGACCGTGGAGATCTGCAAAGAAGATTTTCATGGACTTTGTTTTGTAAACCTGGTGGATTTCGATGCTCTGTGGGGACACAGAAGAAATCCGGAGGGATATGGACATGAGATCGAGAAGTTTGATAAAGGACTTGGTAATCTTATGAATGAAATGCGGGAGGATGATCTTTTGATCCTGACTGCAGATCACGGAAATGATCCCACCTATACAGGAACGGATCACACCAGAGAATATGTACCGTTTCTTGCATATTCAAAGAAAATGAAAGAGACGGGAGCTATTGAGGACCAGGATACATTTGCTGTGATCGGCGCCTCTGTTGCAGAGAACTTCGGGGTAAAAATGCCGGAGGGCACCATCGGGAAATCAATCCTGGAGAAGCTGAAATAAAAAATAATATACTGGCAGAGAAATGAATATGGGAGAACGGTATTTATATCAGAAATGTCCCTTTTTAAAAGAAGTAAGCCAGGAAAGAAGGGAGCAGTTTGAAACATATTTTCGGACTGCTCCTGACTGGCTTATTGATGCATTTGTTGTGGAAAAAATGAAGAGCGTATCTTTCTTTTGATGAACGGGACGGATCGCTTGTACCTGCTGCTTGTCAATCACTATGAGCAATATCAGAAAAAAGGAGTGCTCTGTGTAAAAGAAGGACAGAAAAGCCTGGCAGATAAAACAGGAATGTGTCTGAAAAGCATAAACCGCGCAGTAAAGAGGCTTTCTGAACAGGGACTGATCGAAAAACAGGGGAACAAGCTCCTGGTGGGAAAACAGCAGTATGAAGAAATGAAGGCGCTGATTTCGGAAAAGACGGATATGGAATAAAGAACAGGCATTGATAAAAATAAACTATGCTTTGGAGGCATGATTTGCAAGTGAAAATAGGTATTAGACAGAATCCTGTGTGAAAGCTAAAATAAATGTGTAAAAAAGATTTTCCGGGAAATAAGAAGAACTGAATTGGGCAGAGCAGAATGGGAATGTCTGCTTTGCAAAACAGGAGGGCATTGTTTATGAAAAAAGCAATTGTAATGGCTGGAGTCTTGTTTGCACTGACAATGACCGCCGGGTGCGGAAGCCAGAACCAGGATCATGCAGCAACTGCGGAATCACAGACTCAGGACACAGCTGGTGGATCGGGTACAGCTGCACAAAGTGAGAATACAGATCAGAAACAGACAGATGGAGATCGTACAGATACAGCAGAAGCAGATGTAACAGAAGAGGCTTTGCAGGATAACGAAAACACAGAAAAATCATCGAAAGTTCTGGTTGCATATTATTCAGCAACCGGAAATACGAAAGCAGCAGCTGAAACAATTGCAGATGCAGCCGGCGGAGAACTGTTTGAGCTGCAGCCGGCAGAGGCATATACTACAGAAGACCTGGATTATAATGATCCGGAAAGCCGTGTCTGCAAAGAACATGAGGACCCGGATCTTCAGGATGTAAAGCTTGAGGAAGTTACACCGGAATCTTTCCCGAATGCAGATGTTGTCTTCCTTGGGTACCCGATCTGGTGGGGCGAAGCAGCCTGGCCGGTAAATGAATTTGTAAAAGAAAATGATTTCACAGGAAAAACAGTGATCCCATTCTGTACTTCTGCATCTTCCGGCCTTGGTGACAGCGGAGAAAATCTTGCAGAAATGGCAGGGACCGGAGACTGGCAGGAAGGTAAAAGATTTTCTTCCGGTGTATCGGAAGAAGAAATCCGGAACTGGGTAGAAAGTCTTGATCTGTCAGCAAAATAAACAAGAGTCAAAGGAACGTGGAATTTATGAAGATTATAATTTTACAGGGAAGTCCCAATAAAAAAGGTTCTACCAGTATCCTTGCAGAGAGTTTTACCAAGGGAGCCTTGGAGGCTGGACATAAAGTGGAACGGTTTGACCTTGCGAAGATGAATATTCATCCATGTATCGGATGTGTTGCATGTGGTTATGAAGGTCCATGTGTTCAGAAGGATGATAATCAGCAGATCCGGGAGGCAATACTGGGAGCGGATATGGTGGTGTTTGCGACACCGCTGTACTATTATGGAATGTCCGCACAGCTTAAGATCGTTGTGGACAGATTTTGTGCATACAACAGCAGTCTCCATGGAAAACATATGAAATCCGCACTTCTCACTGTGGCATGGAATGCGGATGACTGGACGTTTGAGGCATTGGAAGCTCATTATAAGACGTTGGTACGTTATTGTGGATTTAAAGATCAGGGAATGGTGCTGGGATACGGTTGCGGAAGCCCGGATATGACGAAAAGAAGTCCGTATGTAGAAGAGGCGTATCAGATGGGAAAAAATCTCTGATGCTATAATGCAGAGAGAGGCAAAGCATTAAAGGATTGAAAAGTAATCACCTGGATGATGATATTACAGTTCGGGTGATTACTTTTTTGGTTACCTGTTTGGTTACCTGCAATGAATGACAAAAATAAAAAATGCCGAAAACCCTTGAAATACAAGAACTTTCAACACTTATAATAGCAGGGGATGAGAGAATCGAACTCCCACCAAAGGTTTTGGAGACCCCTATCATACCATTTGACCAATCCCCTATATTCGGTTGTGTTTTCATCACTGTTGAAATTATACATATAAAACATACAATTGTCAAGAGATGAAAGTGTTTTTTATACATAAAATATAAATAAAACTTTCTTCTGTCACAGCCGGACAGAAAAGCGGAGATGGAGGGATTTGAACCCTCGCACCGGTTGCCCGGCCTACCGCATTTCGAGTGCGGACCCTTCAGCCACTTGGGTACATCTCCGTGTGCAAACCTTTATTATTATATAAGGTATCCGGGGAAAGGTCAATCTTTTTTGAAACTTTTCTTTCTGCATTATTGACGAATCTTCCATACTATAATAAGATAATGGGTAAAGTGTACAGACAGAAGTGGATGTGCAGAAATGGAGGGAATTATGAGCGACAAGAAATCAGCGATCCTTAAGGTTGCGAAGGGACTTACTGAGAATTACGCTTCCGAAGAACTTTTTATGCCGAAGAGCGGCAGACGTCTGCCGAACCGTTCGGTGATCATTGATATAGTAAGAGATCTGAAATCCATTATATTTCCGGGATATTTCAGTACGGATACCAGTGCCACTGTATTTCCGGAGTATTATGTGGGACACAGACTGAACGATATTTATGACAGACTGAAAAACCAGATTGAGATCGCACTTCTTTATCACGGTGAGGAACCGGAAGAGGCAGCAACTCATGCAGACAGAACCACATGTGGATTTTTTGAGCAGCTTCCGGAGATCCAGAGACTGCTTCTGACAGATGTGCAGGCCGGCTTTGACGGTGACCCTGCAGCCAAGAGCAAGGAAGAGATTATTTTTTCCTATCCGGGACTGTTTGCAATCTATGTATACCGTCTGGCACATGTTCTCTATAAAGAAGAAATTCCGTTTATCCCACGTGTGATGTCAGAATATGCGCACGGCCGTACAGGAATTGATATCAACCCAGGTGCGACTATCGGGGAGTATTTCTTTATTGACCATGGAACCGGAGTGGTTGTAGGTGAGACAACAGAGATCGGAAATAATGTGAAGCTGTATCAGGGTGTAACCCTTGGAGCACTTTCCACAAGAATGGGACAGCAGCTTGCCAATGTGAAGCGTCATCCAACGATCCGCGACAATGTAACTATTTATTCCAATTCTACAGTCCTTGGCGGAGAGACCGTTGTGGGAGAGAATACGATTATTGGTGGTAATACTTTTATTACAGAGTCGATCCCTGCAAATACCAAGGTCAGTGCCAAAAGTCCGGAGCTTGTGATCAAGAAACCGAAGAGTCAGGTTTCCGCCACAAATGTATGGGATTATTGATAATAAAGGGAAAAAATAAAAAACTTAAAAAATTTCAAAAAACCTGTTGACAAATAAAACGGTTTACTATATACTAATCATCGTTGCAGCGGTCAAGCGATCGGTAATCACCGAAGCGACGATGCGCGGGTGTAGTTCAATGGTAGAACACCAGCCTTCCAAGCTGGATACGTGGGTTCGATTCCCATCACCCGCTTATGCGATAGTGGCGTAGTTGGTAACGCGCGACCTTGCCAAGGTCGAGACCGCGGGTTCGAGCCCCGTCTATCGCTCT
>NZ_WQQB01000020.1:0-4988 GCF_018785565.1 Blautia sp. MCC283
GGTGAGAAGCCTGATTTTCAGGCTTGCCACCCTTGCATATCATAGAAGAATCTTATTTACAGACTTTTTCTCACAGTCTCTTCGATCATTACAAAATTCTTGCGGCCAATGGTAAAAGAACGGATTGCCTGTTCTGCATAGTTGTTATCCATCGGGACATTTCCGTCAGATAAGAACACACGGAGATATTCTTCTTGATTTATGCTGTAAGCAAGAGCCTTACCGATCGTGCTATTGTGAGTTATCTGTGAGTACTTCTGTTTTGCCCATGCGAAATAAGCATCCACTTTTTCATAAAGAACAAGCTGACGCTGCTTTTTACGTTCTGTGACAGAGAGGTCATCAAAAGTATTATCCATGTGCATGATCTCCGTGATCATGCTATATGCCTCCTGGGCGATAGACCCTTTGGCAGTGTCCTGACCGACAGATTTTATGAATTCTGCAAAAGGCCTTCTGGCGTGTACCCAGCAGCCTGCGACTTTAAGATCCCGGCGTTCTTTTGCAAGTTTATGGTAGACCTGGTATCCGTTCGTGACTACAGTACCGGAGAAGGTCTTCAGGAATTCACGCGGATGGTCTGAGTGACGGGAAGGCTGCCAGTCAAAGAGGACAATGGGATGGGTTCCGCGTAGTGTCCGGTTCCGGTAGACCCACATATAAGTCTTTTTGCCATTTTTGATCTTCGCATGATTGATCCGCATGACTTTTACCGGTGACTCATCTGCATGTATGACCTTACTGTCATAGATCAGTTCATGGAGACGGTCATAGATCAGGGACAGATATACATCGGCACTTTTGACCACTCAGTTTGCCATGGTATTTGTGGAAAGCTGTATACCATTTGTTTTAAAAGCTTTAGACTGTCGTTCCAGAGGCAGTGCATTTGTATACTTGCCATTGATGATGTAAGCGACCAGTGCAGGGGTAGCAATGCTGTTACGGAAAAGATCCTTTGGTCTTGGGGCTTTCAGGATAGTCCCGTCATTGTTTTTGGAAGTATAGACATGGACATGATGTTCATCCACGATAAATGTTTCCGGAATGATGTGCAGGCGTTTATAAACTTCCGCAGGGAGTTCTTTGTAACCGTCAGGAAATTTTACTGCCAGTTCCCCGTCAGAAAGAGTGTGCTCGATGATACATGCCGGAAGTCCGGACAGATCGGATTCACGTTTGCCGACAGCTTTTTTACGGTGGTAAGACGGAATGATCACTTCCGTGATCGCAGGTTCTTTTGAAGGTTCCTGATTCATGTATTCGGCTTCGTTGAAAGAATCGAAGAGGGATATCTGGCCATCGATATCAGAAACAGCAGATTCAGATCTGCGGCCAAAGAACCGCTGGTTCATGATGCGGATCTGCTCTGTGAGCAGCTCAATCTGCCGGTTATTATCGGAGAGCTGTGCATTGGCATGATCCAGCTGGGACTGCAGGGCAAGGAGCTGATCCTGCAAAGAAGATACGATAATGACAAGAGCTTCTTTGTTGAGAGTATTTAATTGTTCATCTGATAACTGGATCATATCTGGCACCTCCTGCATTGACAGGAACATTATACCAGAACCGGTGGAAAAAGGATACTTTATAAAAATGGCAGGAAGGTAAAAATGACTATGGATGAAAGGCTGGAAAAGAAAGACATGAGAAGGCTTAGACTTTTTCTGTAAAGATTGGTATGTAACGGATTGATAACGTAGGTCGGCAAACCTTTATCAAGAAGAAATCCCAGAAGATTGTAGCTATAGTGTCCAGTGGCTTCCAGTCCTACTTTTACTTTGGTTAAATCATCTGATACGGATTGTATTTTCTGAAATAAGGTTTCGAACCCGTCACGGTTGTTAGAGATGGTAAAGGATTTAAATAATACCTCACAGTCTGAGTTAGTAATGAAGCAGTCGTGTTTATCTTTGGCAATGTCAATTCCAACGTATATCATAAAAATCTCCTTTGAATAAATATTCTGATACTGTTTATAGAACCACTGGTACTCCTTGCAATTGTAACCTCGTTCTAAATAAACCGTCATGCGGTATCTAACTGATTAACAAATATACAAAGAGACTGTGGTTGTAGCCTTTACAAAACCATCAAGTGGTAGGAGCAGGAAAACAATCCACAGTATCTCCAATAGTATAGCATACAGACCTTGGAGAGGGTCTATAAACACTACTATTTTATAATACGAGGAGCAGGAATCCATCGCCTTCCCAGAGAAGCCCTTTGATCCTGGTGGAAGACCTTCCACAGAAAAGGAACAGGGTGTTAGGCACAAACAGGTGCATATGAAACCTGCGTTCGATGATGGCTGCTAGCGAATCGATCCCGAAGCGGAGATCTGTGTATCCGCAGACGATGTAGACACCGGCAAAGTAACTGTGGTCAGCATCTTTAAGCATGGCACACCGCTCTGATGAGCTTGATGAGAAACTCTTCGGAAACAGATGCATCTATTTCGATAGAAATGCCGTTTATCCGCAGTTTTATGTTAGAGTCATTTGAGCGAATCGCGCGATTCGCACGAATGGAACGAATTTCAGGTACTGTTGTTTCTAACGAAGAATCAGAGTCTGAAAGAGCAGGAAGTGAGAGTGGAACGATGTCTGGCAGGGCCTGGTCAACAACTTCTTCCTTGAGAAGATGTTTCCAGTAGTTATAGGTGTGAAAAGAAAGATTGTTCTGTTCGCACCATTGCCGGACAGTAAGGCCGCTGGCTTTCTGATCAGCAAATCTGACGGTCCATTCCTGAAGATGGATCTGGTGAAGTTTTTGTTTTGCATTCATGAGATGATCCTCCTGGATAAAATGAACACGAATCGCGCAAATCGAGCGAATTGTACGAATTCATGTTTAGAAATGTTGCTGGAGCGATTATCTCAGAAATGTGGTAAAATGAACAGGTACTGATTATTGAGGATTGACGAAATTATTGTGACTTTAGAGTTCCATCTTCGTTAAATACCTTTTGATAAAACTGTTCGTCAGTCATTGTAAATGTTCCATTAAGGTATTTATTTCTTTCTTCTTCCGTAGTAAAAAATGAAATTTCCATAGAACTATTTGTATTGAGCCCGTTCTGCATCCCAATTTTACATAAAATATCATCGCACTTTCCCTTGTGGACAGGAACGACTTTAAGAATTTTTCCGTTGTAATCTTTGATTTTTACAAAAAGTCCGTTCTTAACATCTTTGATTTCTTTTTTACATACCGCACATACATAATTTTCCATAATGTTTCTCCTTTTTCATAGCATTTCTAGTTTCCCCGCCATATTTTGGTATATTAAGCATCAGCGTACCCTTGCTAGCATTTTAAAGTTATTTAGCACTTTTTCAGGCTCCATTTAATTTATGAGTAAGTACTTCAAAACATGGCGTAGTGTAAAATAACAGATCTTCTTTTATGATATCTACATTATTGATCGAGGCATTTTTTATGCTTTGTTTTCAGATGACATTGTTCTGGCGGATTTTCTCATTCCATTCTTCGATGCTTCTTCTGCTGGCCTTCAATCCCCGTGCCTGATGTTGCGGCAGTGCCCGCAATACAGTAAAATTCTTCATGTTCTGTCATAACTGTTTTTCTCACAGTTTTTTCTGGTATCATTATACCAGTTTTTAATCTTTTTTTCTACAAAAACGATACATTTGCTTTTCGAGCATAGAATATTTTGTTACTGTCCAGCTAACCTCTGAACAGTAACCATTTCCCCAGCAGGACTTACAATTTTTGATGTTTTGATGTACGATAACAATAAAGAAGTAATATACTTCTAAAAAGTATCAAAAAAGGAGACAGAGAGAATGGTATTAATGAATGATGTGTACAGATATATAGAAAACAATTACCAATTAAATGAACCGATCTTTTTGTCTGAGTTGAATATTCCCGGTATGAAAGCAGTGTCTGTTCGCCAGCAGCTGAAGAAGTTGACTGAATCCGGACGGCTGAAGCGTTTTGATACAGGGATATATTATATTCCCAAGAAGTCAATGTTTCGTTCCGGTTCAACCTTGTCGGTTGATGAAGTTATCAGAAGAAAATATCTGACAGATGGAGAAAATTGCTGTGGCTATGTTGGAGGAATTCTTTTCGCAAACCAACTTGGTATGACAACTCAGGTTCCCAGAGCATATGAGATTTATACAAATAAGGCCACAACGGAGTATCGTGAAACTAAGCTTGCAAATCTGCGTGTGATTTTACGGAAACCATATTGTGCGATAGATGAGAAAAATGCGGTAATGCTTCAGTTTCTGGATTTGTTAAAAGAAATCGTAGATATTTCAGAAGTAGATGGAGAAGAACTGACAAACCGTCTGATTAGTTATATGAAAAAGAAAAGTATTGGATTTGAAAATATGAGGCAGTTTTTGCCATATTATCCAGAGAGAATTTATAAAAATATGTATGAGGTGGGATTATTAAATGGTGTATCTGCATGAGGATAGAGGAAAATTTATAAATGATAAATATCTGTCTATCTGCACCGCCGAATGTAAACGTACCTGATATGATGAATTGTGTCCAAGGGGAGGAAAAATAGACATGGAAGAATACTCTAGAATTATAATTGAAGAATACTGTATGAATCATCCGAAAACAAAGAAAGCTGATTTTTTATGGGAAATGGTGCACATGTCTTATGATGTCGCATGTGAGCCAGATCCTTGGCAATTAATGCGTTTGTCACAATTGATATCAAGAGAAAGAAATCCAGAATTGAGAGAAGCACTGGAAGATTTAGACGAATTTATGAATGGATACTAAAACATCTATAAAAAACTGGCGTTTGCAGGCGCCAGTTAAATAAATAGCAAAACACTTTAAGAAGTTAATTCAAAAAAGATAATACTACTCTGCATTATATGTATAATTGGTTATTTTTATATTATTATTGTTTGTAGGGGCCACGACAAACGCATGAGTAAATAAATTGTGAACACACCCCTTTTCTAGTAAAATAAAAGAAAAAGGGGTGT
>NZ_WQQB01000021.1:0-34268 GCF_018785565.1 Blautia sp. MCC283
TACTACATGGTATTTACAGGAATAGACGACATTGTTGTTTGATTTATATGTTGTGTTCATATTTGTATTATACTATGGTTCATCAGTTAATACAATTACTATTTTGTCCATCTTCAATTACTTGCATAAACAGTCAAAAACAATATCTGATTTTCTCATCCTTTCGTTATCCTAGCAGAAATATCTGATCCCTGCAACTCAAAAAAAGCCCGGAAGAAATCAGCCACAGGCATTTTATTTCTTCCAGGTTTTTCTATTTTCTGATTCGCAGTCAGCTGTCTTTGATCCGGCAGCTGATACAGCTCTGCATCCAGTTACATTCAGACTTATTCTGCCTGTGGTTCGCTTACCTGTGCTGTATCATTCTTTACTCCGGCAGATTTTTCGGCATGCTCTTTCACAAGGTTCCGTCCAAGCAGAGTCAGGCATACAAATGCGATCACTGCAAAAACAGCTCCGATCCCAAATACCACGTTCATCTCATAACCTTTGCGGCTCACCAGACCGGAGATCGCCGATGCGCCAAAGGTTGCAAATACAATGCCGAACATGACAAATCCGTAATTCTCCCCGGTGTGCTTCATTCCGAAAATAGAGCTTGTCAGGGACGGAAAGCTTCCCATGATGCCGCCGTAGCAGCCGTACATCAGCACAACAGCAACCGTTACTGCCAGGGATCTTGATACAGCGAGAACTCCCATAGCGATTACTGCCACGATCAGCACTCCTTTGATGCAGACGATCCTTCCCACTTTATCTGCAAGTGTCGGAAGCACCAGTCTTGCTCCCGCATTGACAATGGATCCAAGCATAACGGCGCTGACTGCCACTGCAGACGGAATCCCAAGGTCGATCTGGTGTGTCTGGGATACCGGTGAAACCATAAAATAAGAAATCAGTCCAAAGAACATGGTCGCAAGAAGAAGATAAAAATTTCTTGTACGCATCATCTCTCCGGATGTATACTGCTTCATCTCCGATGTCCCGGGCTTTGCCGCAGAGCCACCTGCGTTCACCAGACTCTTATCGGGTGCCTGAAAAAAGATGCCGCACAGGATCCAGGAAACTGCGATGGCTGCCCCAATGATCAGAAAGGTTTTCTGCACGCCCTCTGCCTCCAGCAGCTTTCGACTCAGCGGCGCCAGGAAAAATCCGCAAAGTCCGTTGGCAGTTACCACAACACCGGAAGCAAATCCGGTACGGTCCGGGAACCATCTCTGCACAGTTGCCAGGATCACCGTGTAGATCATTCCCTGTCCAAATCCCTGCATCACGCCATAAGACAGATACATAGGAAGCGGTGTAGGAACGATCAGAAATGTGGATGCCAGGATTCCTGCCGCAAAGATCCCGCCTCCGATCCATACAATCGTCTTTTCCTTAAAGCGGTTCTGCATCCTTCCGCCTACGATATTTCCGAATACAAAGGTGCTCAGTGCCAGATAAAAGCACATGGATGCCTGTCCCTGGCTCCAGCCTGCCTGCTCCATCACATAGGGCTGGTAAATAGACCATACATGGGGATATCCGGTAAAAAAGATTGCAAAAGCTCCGAATATCATAGTCAGCAGACGCTGTTTTTTCTGTATTCCTGTCATAATTTCCTCCTCTGAAAAAGATTTCAGGCCTGCTCTGTATTCTCTGCTCACAGAATGCAGCCTGTTTCTGTACACACGATCTGCACGTTTTCCTGCACATTAGCTCCGCTTATCTTTGATATTTTCGTATTTGCGTGCTATTTTCCTCTATTTGCGTGTTAAATGCGTGTTAATTATGTTGTGTGTATGTTATCACACGCAGTCTGATTATGCAATATAAATTTACAGCTTTTTCTGTTTTCTCGTTTTTGTCCAAATTTTCCTGTTATTTCTTTGTATATTATTCACAATAGCTGTATTTCGAGCACGCATATGCACGCATATGTTTTTTATTTTAGATACCGTCTTTATACGTTTTTTCATTTTATGTTTCTTTATTTACGCAAAAAAGCACGCCATGTAACAGGCGTGCTTTCGTGATTTTATATGATTTCTGTTGCTTATTTGATTATCTTCAGCTCATATTCCCTGGTTCCCAGACCGATCTTTTCTGCCTGATCCAGAGTTGCCTTCCACTCAATATTCGGATTGGAATCCTTAAAGTGATCATGATGACAGTGCCATCCCGGCTCTGCCAGATGCTCTCCAAGCTGGCTGTTGGCGATCGGTGTTGCCTTCAGGCAGGCATCTGCACAGGCCTGATCCAGTGCAACCGGGTCAAAGCTTGCGAACATTCCGATATCCGGAAGGATCGGCGCATCATTTTCACCATGGCAGTCACAGTTAGGGCTGATATCCTGTACCAGCGCAATATGGAAATGGGGACGTCCGTGACAGACAGCCTGTGCATACTCTGCCATCTTGCGATCAAGAAGCTCGTTTGCACTGCTATTCGGATTGTATACGGCATCATAGCTGCAGGCCCCGATACAGCGGCCACAGCCTTTGCATTTATCGTAATCGATAACTGCTTTCTTGTTTACATATGTAATCGCATCACTTCCGCACTCTTTCGCACAACGGCGGCAACCACGACAGACATCTTCATGGATGGCCGGCTTTCCGCTGGCATGCTGCTGCATCTTTCCGGCACGGCTTCCGCATCCCATACCGATATTCTTCAGAGCACCGCCAAAGCCGGTTGTCTCATGTCCCTTGAAATGGCTGAGACTGATAAAAATATCTGCGTCCATGATAGCATGTCCAATCAGGGCAGTTTTGCAGTATTCTCCGTTTACTACCGGAACTTCTACTTCATCGGTTCCTCGAACTCCGTCACCGATGATGATCTGGCATCCGGTTGTGATCGTGTTAAATCCGTTAAGATTTGCACAGTCCAGATGCTCCAGTGCGTTCTTTCTGCTTCCCGGATAAAGGGTATTACAATCTGTCAGGAACGGCATTCCGCCCTGCTCCTTACAGAGATCTGCTACTACCTTTGCATAGTTCGGACGAAGGAATGCCATATTTCCAAGCTCTCCGAAATGCATCTTGATGGCTACGAATTTTCCATCCATATCGATATCTTTGATTCCTGCGGCAACGCAGAGTTTTTTCAGTTTGTCCAGCTGGCTGGTTCCCACCGGACAACGAAAATCAGTGAAATAAACTGTTGATTTTTCCATTCTGGTTTTTCTCCTGCTGATTCTTTTTATGTAATTACATTTATTTAAACTCTACACGTTTTTTCTGTTTCTGTCAACGGATACTCGCATTCGTAAAACTCCATCTATTTCTCCCATATTCCTTTACAAAATCCTTCATCTTACCCACGGAAAAGAACCTGGGAAAAATAACGGATCATTCCGTCGCTGGTCCAGCATAGCATTCCTGCAGCGTCTGCCATTTTCTGTGCATCCACACAGTAAGCGGACATGCAGGAATTATGTTTATAAGGTCCCGCACTCATGATCAGAAGATCAGTTATTCCCGCTTCTTTCATCTTCTCTGCCAGCTGTTCTGTCAGTTTGTTATGAGCAAGTTTTGCCTTTTTGTAGTCCATAAGGCCATCCTGCATTGTCTGGAGTATCAGCGTTTTTTCGTATTTCAGCGCATGCTCTTTCATCTCCTCTACAGTGCCGCTCTGTGGTGGACATGCCGGGTTTTTATCATAATTCCCGCAAAGATTGTCCTCGCAGAAAACCCGGTATTCCGGCACAAATACAAGCTGATCGGTACTTATGACCGCTGCGTCGGAAAAACCAAGAGCTTTTGCTTCTTCAATAAGATTCATTTTTTTCTCTCCTGTGTTTTTCTTTTATAGTGCCACATTTTATTTGTTTTTACAAGCTCTGACTTTCACTCTGCCGCCAGACGGATAAACTCCTCCATCTCTCTCGTCTTAAACTTATTTTTATGGTAAAAGATCTGCCGGTACATGGATATCTCCACATCTTCCACATGTAAAAGGGCAATTCTTCCTTTCCGGATATCCCGCTCCACAGCCAGATAGGGAAGAAAGGAAAGTCCGTGGTTCTTTTCCAGCATGCGGATGATAAAAGCGGTATCACTGATCTCCAGTACCGGTGACAGGGCCTGCTTCTTAAGCGCCAGCTGCTGCTCCAGGGCCTGCCGATAATTGGCATTCTTTTCCGTGAGAAAAAAAGGCTCTTCCAGAATATCCTCCATCTTCAGCGTCTTTCCCGCAAACTCCGAATCTGCAGAGGCCACAAATACTACCGGCTCTGCCTTCTCCATGACCTTCACCCAGTTCTGGTCCCACCTTGGGGTATCCAGTATATAAATAAGATCCAGCCCGTTATGCTCCATCATCCGTATCAGCTGCTCCGGTGTATCAATAGTCACCTGCATATTTACTTTCGGGTGAAACTCACGAAATTTGCTGAGAACAGCCGGAAGCTTTGCTGTGCAGAGAGATTCAATCGTCCCGATATGTAATGGATTTTTCAGTTCCGCATCATCATTCATTGACTTTTTTGCTTTATTTACGTCATATAAGATCCGGCTTGCATGCCCCATAAACTCTTTTCCGGACGGAGTAAGCACCACACGCTTTCCGGTTCTGTCAAAAAGTCTTGTTTCCAGCTCATTTTCCAGAAGACGGATCTGGACAGTGATCGCTGACTGAGTGTATCCCAGAACCTCTGCTGCCCTGGAAAAGCTCTGAAGCTGTGCTACATGTACAAACGTCTCCAACTGACGGATTTCCATGATTTTCTCCCTTTTACTATGAAATTTTTTCATCGTGATGATGAAATCTGTGAATTTGCCTTATTTTTATGTCAATGTTACAATACAATCACGAGGACGTCAATCGTATTTTTGTGCAAAATGAATAAATTCATACTTAGGAGGAAAGAATCCAAATGGAAAAGAAAAAAATCAAGATCGGACTTGTGCCGAAGCTGATCATTGCCATCATCGTAGGTATCCTGTTCGGCCAGTTCCTTCCGGAAGGCTTTTGTCGCTTTGTTGTAACCCTTTCCGGATTTTTCAGTACCTTTCTGAAATTTGTCATCCCGCTGATGATCCTTGCCTATGTGACCATGGGTATTGCGGATCTTTCACAGGGTGCAGGGAAGCTTCTCCTGATCACAGTGGCTCTGGCTTATGGCTCCACTCTGATCGCAGGTTCCGCATCCTATCTGGTATCATCCAGCCTGTTCCCGCACTTTATGAGTGAAGGTGCACTGGATCAGATCGCAGCTACCGCAGACGCATCCCTGACACCGTATTTCAGTATTACCCTGAGTCCGGTCATGGATACCCTTTCCGCAGTTGCCCTTGCCTTTGTGATGGGACTCTGCCTCTCTTCCATGCGTGGAAAAGAGATGGGAAACAGCCTGTACAACGGAATGAGCGATTTTTCCAAGATCATTGACAAAGTTCTTCATACCATTATCATCCCGCTGCTTCCTCTTTACATCTGCGGAACTTTCACAGATATGACTATTTCCGGAAAAACATTTGCCATCTTAAGCATTCTCTGGAAAGTATTCCTCGTTGTGATCATCATGCATCTGATCTGTATTACAATCCAGTTCGTGATCGCAGGTACCGTAAGCAAGAAGAATCCTTTCACCCTGATCAAAAATCAGATTCCGGGATATACCACCGCCCTTGGAACCCAGTCTTCCGCAGCTACCATTCCGGTTAACCTGGAATGTGCAAAAAATGACGGTGTATGTGAGCAGATCCGCAACTTTGTAGTTCCTCTCTGCGCAAACATCCACATGGCAGGTTCCATGATCACCATCACAGCCTGTGCTACTGCAGTCTGTCTTATGAACCAGCTGCCTATCAGCCTCGGAACTGTAGTTCCATTTATCATGACTCTCGGTGTTGCCATGGTTGCTTCCCCTGGTGCTCCAGGTGGTTCCATCATGACTGCCCTTCCGTTTCTTTACATGGTATTCGGAGCCGAAGCCGGTGATCCGGACGGCGCTATCTGCGCTATTATGGTTGCCCTTTACATTACACAGGATTCCTTCGGAACTGCCTGCAACGTATCCGGTGACAATGCTATCGGCGTGATCGTTGATACGATCTATAAGAAATTTATTGTAAAAACACCACAGGAGAATTAAGAAAAATGTCTTTTATCAGTGTATTTGACGTTATGGGCCCGAATATGATCGGTCCTTCCAGTTCTCATACCGCAGGTGCGGCGCGGATCGCTTTCCTTGCCCAGAAAATGATCATGCCGCCCCTGAAAAAAGTGGAGTTCACCCTTTACGGTTCCTTTGCCAGAACATACAAAGGACACGGTACAGACCGTGCCCTCCTTGGCGGGATCATGGGCTTTTCCACAGATGACATGCGTATACGGAATTCTTTTGACATTGCCAGGGAACAGGGGATCGACTATTCCTTTACTCCAAATGAAACAGAAACCGATGTCCATCCCAACACTGTCGATATCCACATGGTCAATGACCAGGGACAGGAAATGACAGTCCGGGGGGAATCGCTGGGCGGCGGCAAGGTCCGTATTGTGGAGATCAACCACGTGAAAGTGGATTTCACCGGCGAATACAGTGCCATCATCGTGATCCATCAGGATACTCCCGGTGTTGTGGCCTACATCACCAGATGCTTAAGTGAACGTAACATTAACATTGCCTTCATGCGCCTCTTCCGTGAATCCAAAGGAACCACAGCCTATACGATCGTGGAATCCGACGGTCATCTCCCGGAAGATATCGTAGAAAGCATTCACCGGAACACCAACATCCATGATGTCATGGTTGTTCAGATGTAGGGAAAAGGAGGATGTGTTTTATGGATTTCAAAAATGCCAAGGAACTTCTTGCTCTCTGCCAGAAAAAAAAGCTTCCGATTTCCGAAGTAATGCGCCAGCGTGAGATCCTTCTCGGTGAAACCACTGCTGAAATCGTGGACCAGCGCATGGACCGTGTTCTGGAGATCATGAAGGATGCTGCTTTTTCCCCCATCAAAGATCCGGTGATATCTATGGGCGGACTGATCGGCGGTGAAGCCCGAAAGCTCTGCGAATTTCATGACCTGGGAAAAAGCCTGTGCGGAAATGTTCTCGGAAAGGGTATCACCTACGCTATGGCAACCCTTGAGACCAACGCTTCCATGGGACTTATCGTTGCCTCTCCTACTGCCGGCAGTGCCGGGATCGTTCCCGGAATGATGCTTGCACTTCAGGAGGTCTACGGCTTTTCCGATAAAAAAATCCGCCAGGCACTATTTAATGCAGGCGCGATCGGCTATCTTGCCATGCGAAACGCCACAGTTGCCGGTGCTGTTGGCGGATGTCAGGCTGAGGTCGGAATCGCTTCCGCAATGGCTGCTTCTGCTGCTGTGGAACTTCTTGGCGGCACTCCGCTGCAGTGTACCTATGCGGCTTCCACCGTTCTTATGAATATGCTCGGTCTTGTATGTGACCCGGTAGGCGGCCTGGTGGAATATCCCTGCCAGAACCGTAATGCAGCCGGTGTTTCCAATGCCCTTATCGCAGCCGAAATGTCTTTGGCCGGTATCACCCAATTCATCCCTCTGGATGAGATGATCGATGCCATGTATACCGTAGGCAAAAAGCTTCCTGCAGAGCTTCGTGAAACTGCTCTCGGCGGTTGTGCAGCCACACCGTCTGCCTGTGAGAAGTGTCATCTTTGCAGCTGATCAACAGAGTATAACCCATAATAAACAGAGCCCGACTGAAATGACTCAAACAACAAAACGGAGAATTCCCGAACTTCTTTTTCCAGGAATTCTCCGTTTTCTTTTTTATAAATCCTAATTTATAATTTCATGTGTAAATATCTTTTATTTCTCCAGCACCGGGATATCTCCCACTCCATTCAGGATCAGTCTCGGTCTGTATGGGAACTTATCTACAGTTTCTCTTGTGGATACACCGGAAAGTACAAGAACTGTGTCAAGGCCTGTCTCAATACCGGCGATCACATCGGTATCCATACGGTCACCGATCATCACGGCTTCATTGGAATGTACGCCCAGGATACGAAGTCCGGTACGCATCATCAGAGGGTTTGGTTTGCCGACGTAGTATGCCTGTTTGCCTGTAGTAGCTTCGATCGGTGCTACAAATGCACGGCAGGCCGGTGCGATCCCGCCTTCGATAGGGCCTGTGATATCTGTGTTGGTTGCGATCAGCTTGGCTCCCTTGTTTACCAGGTTCATGGCACGTAAGATATGTTCATATCCGTATGTAGTAGTCTCACCTACAACCACATAATCCGGTGAAACATCGTCGATGGTGATCCCTGCGTCATACAGAGCATTGTAAAGACCATGATCTCCGATCACATAAGCGCTGCATCCCGGAGCCTGGCTCTGGAGAAATTTCGCAGTTGCAAGTGCACTGGTATAAAAATGCTCTTCTCCGACATCCAGTCCCATGCGAAGAAGTTTCTCATGAAGTTCTCTTGGCGAACGGCTGCTTGCATTGGTGAGGAACAGAAAGCTCTTATCCTCTCTCTGAAGCCATTCTACAAATTCCTTTACTCCGTCCAGGAGTTTATTTCCATGGTAGATTACACCATCCATATCACAGATGAAGCCTTTTTTTGATCTTAATGTTTCCATATATTCCTCCTTTTCTGATGCAGTAATTTTACAGTTTTGTCATAAAACAGGCATTCTGATCTCACATTCGCTGATTGTTCAGATTTTTTCAATTTTATTTCGTAGTTCCAGCATTCTATGGTCCAGATTTGCAATTTCTTCTGCATATTTTTTTAATTCTGCTTCAATTTCCGCATTGTCTCTTTTTTTATAATACAACTCATATTCTAACACAGACCAGTAATCCATCGCAATGGTCCGAAGCTGTATTTCCACCAGTTCTTTCTGTTCACCTTCCGCAGAGTAGATAGGTACTTTCACGATCAGATGAAGACTTTTGTAGCCGTTTTTCTTTGGATTTTTAATGTAATCCTTTATCCGGACGATCTCGATATCCTTCTGCATTTCCAGGGATTCTGCAACCTGGTAAAGCTCATCCTCAAACGGACAGACTACACGGATGCCGATGAGATCTTTCAGATTTTTCCTGGCAGTCTCAAAATCCGGTTCCAGTCCTTTTTTCAGAAGTTTTGCATAAATACTCTCCGCACTTTTGATCCGGCTGGTGACCTGACTGATCACCGTACGTTTTTTCTGCCCGGAAAGTTCTGCGTTAATCATTTTAAGCTTCGCCATGAGAATATCTATAGCCGCCTTGCAGCGGAGACGATAGTCCGGATCCTTGATGTAACTTGCAATGGCTGCTGTTTTTTCTGCCGCCAGTTTAGGATGTTCCGGTTCTGCTGAACTCAACTCCTGAGCCTGCTCTTTTCTGATCTTCTTTGATTTCTTTTTTGACATAGTTTTTCCGTATGTTTTAATTTTACTTTCTAACTGATCTATTGTGTACCTTTCTATCTTATATGTAACTGCAGAAGTTTGCATCAAATCAAAGTAAGACTATTGTTAATTATCTGCAAAAAATCCTTCTGAAAATCTGAATATCTCAGTTTTTCCAGAAGGATCTTTTTTACATCTTTATTATTTTACAGGAACTCCGACTGCAGCGCATCGTATCCGGTCTCACCTGTACGGATACGAACAGCGTTGCGTATCTCATAGCTGAAGATCTTTCCATCGCCGGGATCACCGGTAAACGCTGCTTTCTGCACAGCATCAATAACTTTGATCTCCCAATCTTCCGATGATACCACAATTTCAAACTTGATCTTCGGTTTCAGAAATACATCGATCTTGGAACCACGGACATACTCTGTGTAACCACGCTGTGTTCCGCAGCCCATGATCTGGGTTACTGTAAAACCGTTTACCTGGATCTCATTTAACGCAGCTTTGACATCTTCCATTTTTTCTTCTCTTACAATTGCTTCTATTTTTATAAGCATACGATTTCCTCCATTTTCACACGATCATTGCTATAGAAAATCTTTCTGTCATGATCAGTCAAATCCATTGAATGACGGATATGCATTTTCTCCATGCTGGGATGCATCCAGACCAACCAGTTCTTCCTTCGGATCTACACGAAGCGGTGTAAAGATCCGCACGATTCCGATACAGATCAGCGTTCCCACAATGGCAACCGCAATGGTGATCACAATACTTAATACCTGTGCCAGAAACAGCCGGTAGTCCCCAAACACCAGGCCATCCCATTTTGCAACGGAATTAATAGAAGATTTTCCAAAAAGTCCCGTGGCGATTCCTCCCCAGATACCACCGATACCATGGCAGCCAAAAGCATCCAGCGCATCGTCAATTTTCAGTTTCTGCTTCAGCAGAATTACGGTAAAGTAACAGATCGGACTTACCAGGATTCCAATGATAAAGGATGCCCACACCGGTACAAAACCAGCCCCCGGTGTGATCGCTACCAGACCAATTACAAGACCTGTGGAGGCACCAACCAGTGTGGGTTTTCCCTCACGGATCACCTCGATCAGCATCCATGTCAGAAGTGCACAGGCAGAAGAAATACTGCTGGTCATAAAAGCATGCGCTGCAAGACCGTCTGCTTTCAGTGCACTTCCCGCATTAAAACCAAACCATCCAAACCACAGCATGGCCGACCCAAGAAATACAAAGGGAATGTTATGTGTACGATAGGTTGCCTTTGCATAGCCACGTCTCTGCCCCAGATAAATGGCAAGAACCAGTGCACTGACACCGGAACTAATGTGTACCACATTTCCACCTGCAAAATCCACAGAGCCAATGGCTGCCAGAAATCCGCCGTCTCCCCAGACCATATGTGCCATCGGATAATACACGATCAAAGACCAGATCGCCACAAAGAAAAACAGCGCCTTAAAACGCATTCTTCCAACCACAGCGCCAGTGATCAGTGCCGGTGTGATCATGGCAAACATCATCTGGAACGCTACAAATACCAGATGCGGGATCGTATCTGCATAAGGTCCCGGCTCCCAGCCAACACCATTCAGCGCAAACCATCTCAGGTCTCCGATAATCCCTCCATGGTTTCCGCCAAATGCCAGCGAATATCCAAACAATGTCCACATAACAACGGACAGCCCCATGATCGCCCCACAGGCCATCATGGTATTTACCACATTTTTTCTGCGGACCAGTCCTCCGTAGAAAAACGCAAGCCCAGGTGTCATAAAGAACACAAAGGCTGTACAGATCAGCATAAAGCCAGTATCTCCTGCATTCATCATCCATTTCCTCCTCGATTCCCTCACATTATTTCTGCAACGCAAAAAGCGCCTGGAAACTTAATTTCCAGACGCCTTTGTCATGTCAGTTAGCATAGCAGATAATTTTTCGGTTTTCAAGAGTTTTTTCTCTATTTTTCTGTTTTCTTACAGAATTACTATGTTTTATACGGATATGAGTTTTATTTTCGGCAATCTATCCGGTTATGCATAAGTGAGGCAGATATTCGTTACCTGTTCTCTTATGTATATTACTGTACTATAATCCGTACTATGCTCAGGATCAGAAGATGTGCCGGATAAAAAATATAGAAAAACCATTTCGAAAACTTCGGTGCTTTTTCAGATTTTTTTCCATTGTAGAAGTTCAGGATGATGATTCCCGACGCCACAATTCCTGCTGCAGACAGTAACGCATGTACCATTGCCGGTCCGGCTGCCATTTTTTCCGCATAGGAACCATAATTAAACAGCACAAAAAGTACAGCACCGACTCCATAAGCGGTTATCATTCTCTTCCGGTTCCCCCATCCTGCATAAAACCAGATGGTAAAAACCGGTGCCAGGATCGCCCAGTCCGAAAAAACGGACAGCAAAAGAAGCAGGATCAGCAGAGGAATCCTCCACGGACTTGCCATCATTTTTTCCTGGATCACCAGGATCATGAAGCAGATAAATAATGTAAAGATCATGTTCAATTGGGAATATCCGAAGGCCATCGTATAAGGAACCTGAGAGATTCCGGCAAAGATCAGAAGTCTTTCGCCATATTTTCTCCGGGAATGGGTATAATAAAATCCCTCCACCAGAAAATAACACATGGTAATGGCTGTAAAATACCCGATATCCACCAGAACTTCCCACAGGATCGTATTTTCCGGCAGAAGCACGTTGGCGATATGGTTCAGAAGCATGGTAAAAATCGCCAGATATTTAATGGCATCCCGGGTCAGGCCCGGCTTTTCTGTTGTTGGCATAATATTCTCCTTCTGTGCAGAAATATATCCGCGGTACACCCGGTATAAAGTCCGTCCGCCTCTTCGCTTATTCTGCACAATGTAATATCTCTATCTTACACTTCCTCTGAACCCCAGGCAACTGATTTATGTGATTTTGCCAGCCCGGATACATTTTTTCCATAATATCTGCCATTCCAGACAGACATTACATTCTCTCTATTGATATTACGAAAATCCTTAAGAAAAGGACGTTGCCTTTTTTGTGATGTAAGCTTATACTGTAGGAAGCATGTTTTATTTTTCATGGCAGCATCATCCGTGAACACTGCCAGACAATGAATTCGGAAAGGAATTATCGATCATGATCCAGGATATCGCACCGCATACCTATCACAATGAATACAAGCCTGTGGCCCCGGATAAAACAAGCCACATCCTCGCCTACGACGAAGGCAAGATCCTTATGAAAAAAGACGGCGAGACCATGACTCTTCCAAGTTTTGGAGAACTGGAAGGAAAAATTGATCATCTTTATGAGAATTATATCTATCTCTTCTCTGTTGACGAAGAACATTTTTACCTGATCCCGGATCTGGATACCAGTCTTCTTCCCGGATATCAGTTTGAGATCACACGCGTACTCCGCACAGCTGAACCACAGTATCTGGCCTTCGCGGGAATTACCGGATACCAGCTTTTCCAGTGGTACAGCAAACGTCGTTTCTGCGGCTGCTGCGGTAAACCCATGGTACATGACAAGGCGGAGCGCAAGATGATCTGCCCTGCCTGCGGAAACGGAGAATATCCGGTACTTTCTCCGGCTGTGATCGTAGGAGTTACCAACGGCGACAAGCTGATACTCTCCAAATATGAAGGCCGAAACCACACCCGCTACGCCATGATCGCAGGCTTTGCGGAGATTGGTGAGACCATCGAGGAGACCGTTCACCGTGAAGTTATGGAAGAGATCGGCGTAAAGGTCAAAAATCTCCGCTACTACAAGAGCCAGCCATGGTCCTTCTCCGGAACCCTTCTGTTCGGCTTCTACTGCGACCTGGACGGCGATGATACTCTGACTGTAGACCACAGCGAACTTTCCATGGCCTCCTGGTTCAACCGGGAAGATATTCCGGATGAGGGTGACAATATCAGCCTTACCAAGGAAATGATGATGGCGTTTAAGCATGGAAAAGCCTGAATCATCCACTTATCTGATTTCATAAAAAACACCGGTCATTCATCTGTAACATGTCCTGTCCGGGTTGCCAGATCATCTCTGACATCTCAGACCCAGTACATATTTCCGATGAATGCCGGTGTTTTTATTTTCTATTTTTCTATTTTATATACGCGCCGAAGCAATCTGGCTGAGACTGTTTTATTTCTCAGCTGTCAGATGCCAGATATCTCTGTTGTACTCTTCAATAGTTCTGTCTGAAGAGAAGTATCCTGCTTTTCCGATGTTCACAAGCATCTTCTCTGCCCATGCGGTTCTGTCCTCATAATCGGACAGTGCCTGGTCTTTTACTTTCGCATAATCCTCGAAATCAAGAAGTGTCATGAACCAGTCCTTGCTTACGATCTCATGATGCAGTCTTCTTAAATGCTCCTCACTTCCAATAGAAAGAAGCTCGTTTCCTACGATAAAATCTACTGCACGGCGGATGCGCTCATCTTTGTCATAGAAATCTTTTGCACAGTAATCCGCTTTCTCATAGTGCTTGATGACCTGCTCACTGGACTCACCGAAGATATAGATATTCTCCCTGCCTACCAGCTGGCTGATCTCCACGTTTGCACCATCCATGGTTCCCAGTGTTACCGCACCGTTGAGCATAAACTTCATGTTTCCGGTTCCGCTGGCCTCTTTGGATGCAAGAGAAATCTGCTCGGAGATATCGCAGGCCGGGATCAGCTTCTCTGCTGCACTTACGTTGTAGTTTTCCACCATAACAACCTTCATGTATGGAGAAACTTCCGGATCATTGTTGATAAGTTCCTGTAAGCAGAGGATCAGGTGGATAATGTCCTTTGCAATGATGTATGCAGGAGCTGCTTTTGCACCGAAGATAAAGGTTACCGGACGCTGCGGCTTCTCGCCGGCTTTGATCTTCAGGTAGCGGTCGATGATATAAAGTGCATTCAGCTGCTGACGTTTGTACTCATGGAGACGTTTGATCTGGATATCATAAACACTGTGTGTGTTGATCTCCTCGCCTGTATTGGCCTTGATAAATTCTGCACATCTCTTCTTTGCGTCCTGTTTGATCTTCAGGATATTTGCAAGAACGTCCTGATTTCCCTTAAATTCAAGCATTTTATCAATCTCAAAGGAATCTTTGCGGAAGCCGTCGCCGATCATGGATGTGATGTACTCGGTCAGCGGATGGTTACAGTGAAGGAGCCATCTGCGGAAGGTGATTCCATTTGTCTTATTATTAAATTTCTCCGGATAAATCTCATAGAACTGATGAAGCTCTGTCTCCTTCAGGATGTCTGTATGAAGGGATGCAACACCATTGATGGAAAATCCGTAATGGATGTCCATATGTGCCATGTGGACCAGGTCATTCTTGTCGATGATGGCAAGATTTTCCTGCGGGTATTTTGCCTTGATACGCTCATCCAGTTTGCGGATGATCGGCATCAGGTGCGGAACTACTTCCTCAAGATAGGAAACCGGCCATTTCTCAAGTGCCTCTGCAAGGATGGTATGGTTGGTGTAAGCGCATACATGAGATACGATCTCGCAGGCCTCCTCAAACTCAATTCCACGCTCTGTGAGAAGGCGAATCAGCTCCGGAATTACCATACTCGGATGTGTATCGTTGATCTGAATCACTGCGTAATCTGCAAGGTCATGAAGGTTGGAGCCTTTGGCAGTCGCCTCATCCAGGATCAGCTGTGCCGCATTGCTTACCATGAAGTACTGCTGGTAAATACGAAGCTTTCTTCCGGCGTCATCGCTGTCATCCGGATACAGGAACAGAGTCAGGTTGTGAAGAAGATCTTTTTTGTCAAAAGAGATTCCCTCTCCTACAATGCTCTCATCTGCAATATCAATATCAAAGAGACGAAGCTTGATAGCCTTATTCTCATATCCTGCCACATCAATATCATACAGTGTGGATTTTAGCATAAAGCCTTTAAACGGTACGTAATAGGAAACGCCTGCGTCTGTCAGCCAGCTCTCCGGCTCGATCCACGGGTTCGGTGTCTCAAACTGAAGATGATCTTTGAACTCCTGTTTGAAAAGTCCAAGGTGATAATTAAGTCCGATTCCTTCTCCCGGAAGTCCCAGAGTTGCGATGGAATCCAGGAAGCAGGCTGCCAGACGTCCAAGACCGCCGTTTCCAAGAGATGGCTCCGGCTCGATCTCCTCGATCATGGAAAGTTCTTTGCCGTTCTCTTTGAGATATCTTGCGACTTCGTCATAAACACCGAGATTGATCAGGTTGTTGGAGAGAAGTTTTCCGATAAGGAACTCTGCAGAAATATAATAAATCTTCTTTTTTCCTTCCTGATATCCGCGGCCTTTCAGCTGCTCCTTTGTCCAGGAGAGAAGTCCGTGATAGATTTCCTCGTTTGTACAGTCTTTGACATTTTTGTTATATTTGTCTTCGAATACTTTGCTTAATGTTTCCATTTTTGATCTCCTTTCATGGATCTTTATGGGATGAAATGTGTTTTTACAAGGTTGTTTGCTTTGTTTTTGATGGTATTAGGATATCACGCATCAAGATGCAAAAATATAACAATCCTGTCATGATATGCAAGATATTTGTCAGACTGACTGTCCCATGCTCTTTCTGTACTTATGTGGGGAAATCTCATTTGCCTGCTGGAATTTCTTGATAAAATAGCTTGTACTGTTGAATCCCACGTTCATGGCAATCTCTGTCACCGGTGCGTCCGAATGGGTCAGAAGATATTTTGCCTTCTCCATACGGAAATCATTGATGTACTCCACCAGAGTTTTTCCCGTATACTGGCGAAAAAGCTTCATAAAATAATATTCACTGTAATTGGAAAGCCCGGAAAGTTCCGAAACTGTAAGATTTTCCTGATAGTGAAGGCTGATATGATCCAGAACTTCCTTCACTGCCGCAAGGCTTTTATTCTGCTCTGTACTTACCGGAATAATATAATGCCTGGTCAGCATTTCATAAAAGAAATCAAAGAACAGCATTTTCAGCTGCACATAAAAATATGGTTTCTTCTCTGTATGACAGGTATGGATCTCCAAAAAAATTTCCTTAAGCTTCTCATACCCGGAATCTCCTTCTTCTATATGATGGCAGAATTCTGCCCTGTTTTCCATCAGAGGGGATACCACACATTCCTGGCAGATATCTCCCGGCTGCCCGGCCAGAAATCCAAGTCCAAACACCACACTTTTATAATAGAGAGGATTGTTTAAATCTGTCCGCATACTGTGAAGAACCCCGCAGTTTACGATCAGAATATCCCCTTTTTTCAGTCGGATACTCTCCCGGTTCAGTCTGGCAAAACCGCTGCCTTTCTCAATATACATGATCTCCATTTCACTGTGCCAGTGATCATACAGTGCATGAAAGATCTCACAGTTTCCCGTGTACGTTTCCACCGGCAGCTCAAAGGAACCGTGAGGACTTAATTCTTTTAAATTATCATCCACTTCGGATACGTGAAGCGGATTTTTTTCGGATATGTCTGTTCCTGGCATGATTTCCTCCGTGAGTCAAGCGGATATTCGCAATCCGCTTCGCTATTTGGTTAAATTCTGTTTGGCTGCTTTTAGTCTAACGGATATTTTCAGCCATGACAATATTATATTTTCCTGTTTTATTTTTTATGACTGCCAAAAATCCACTTCCACAAACCGGAATCTTGACTTTTCCCATCCCAACTGCTATATATAATGTTTAGAATAAAACAATTTGATTTTAAAAGGAATGAAAACTGCCATGAATCCATTAAAAAAAGCTTACTGCCGTATTTTCCAGAACATCTTTAAATTTGCACTTCCCGTACTTCCTTACCGCAATCCGAAGATCATCGGAAGCGTCAGAGGTATCCCGGAAGTTCTGGAAAAAAGAGGTTATAACAACGTACTGATCATCACAGACACAGGTATCCGAAGCCTTGGCCTTACAGAACGCCTGGAGCAGACTCTGAAACGAAACTGCATTTCCTACCAGATCTATGACAAAACCGTAGCAAATCCCACGACCGTCAATGTGGACGAGGCTCTTCATATGTATCTGGACAACGACTGCCAGGCGATCATCGGCTTTGGCGGCGGTTCCAGCATGGACTGTGCAAAAGCTACCGCAGCCCGCATTGCCAAACCGCACCAGTCTCTGGCACAGATGAAGGGAATCCTGAAGGTCCACAAAAAGCTTCCTCTTCTCATCGCCATCCCCACAACTGCAGGAACAGGAAGTGAAACAACACTTGCTGCTGTCATTACCGATGCAGAAACACGGCACAAATATGCCATCAACGATTTTCCGCTGATCCCACGCTACGCAGTCCTTGACCCGAAAGTGACTTTAAGCCTTCCGCCGTTTATCACAGCTACCACAGGCATGGATGCCCTGACTCACGCAGTGGAAGCCTACATTGGAAATTCCACTACACCCGGTACCCGGAAGAATGCTCTGGATGCGGTACAGCTGATCTTCGAAAATCTGGATACAGCCTACACAGACGGCAATAATATTGAAGCAAGACGAAATATGCTCCGCGCCTCCTATTTCGCAGGCTGTGCCTTCACCAAATCCTACGTTGGATATGTCCACGCAATTGCACATTCCCTCGGCGGAAAATATAATGTTCCACATGGGCTTGCCAATGCAGTGATCCTTCCTATGGTACTGGAAACATACGGAGATCCCATCACTCACAAACTCCGCAACCTTGCCGTAACTGCCGGTCTCTGCGATAAACATGAGGACGATAAAACTGCTGCCCGGATGTTTATTGATGCAACAAAAGATATGAAAAAACGCTTTGGCATCGGAGACTATATCCCGGAAATCCAGGAAACGGACATCCCGGAGCTTGCCCATTACGCAGATAAAGAAGCCAATCCTCTGTACCCGGTTCCTGTGCTGATGGATGCCGGCGAACTGGAGACCTTGTATTACAGACTGATGCCACCGGTTTCCGGTTCTGACAAATAGTTTTTTCAGAAAGGAATTCTCTCTATGGAAAAAGAACAGATCACCCAGCTTTTAAATAAACAGCGCCAGTATTTTTATACCGGTGCAACCCTTAGCATTGATTTTCGTATCAGCGCCTTAAAACGTCTCAAAGCAGCAATCCGAAAACACGAAAGTCAG
The DNA here is from genome assembly GCF_018785565.1 of Blautia sp. MCC283. NCBI lineage: Bacteria > Bacillati > Bacillota > Clostridia > Lachnospirales > Lachnospiraceae > Blautia > Blautia sp. MCC283. The sequence continues at coordinate 18,480 of NZ_WQQB01000021.1, forward strand.
ATCAACGCGGCACTGAAAAAAGATCTGGGAAAAAGCAATTTTGAAAGCTATATGTGCGAAACCGGACTGGTGCTTTCCGAGATCACTCATATGCTGAAAAATATCCGCGCTTATGCAAAAGAAGAAACGGTTCCCACTCCTCTGGCACAGTTTCATTCCCGCAGTTTCCGCAAACCATCCCCCTACGGTGTCGTTCTCATTATGAGTCCATGGAACTATCCGTTCCTGCTTACCATCGAGCCGCTGGTAGATGCCATTGCTGCCGGAAATACAGCAATTTTGAAACCCAGCGCTTACTCTCCCGCCACCAGCGAAGTGATCCGCCTGCTGATCCTGGAATGTTTCGAGGAAAAATATGTAGCTGTAGTCACAGGCGGACGGGCAGAAAATACCCATCTTCTGGGCTTACATTTTGATTATATCTTCTTCACAGGAAGTCAGGCTGTAGGAAAAGAAGTGATGCGAAAAGCAGCGGAATATCTCACTCCGGTCACACTGGAGCTTGGCGGAAAAAGCCCCTGTATCGTAGACAAAACCGCGAATCTCCGCCTTGCGGCCAAACGTATCGTATTCGGAAAATTCCTGAACTGCGGACAGACCTGTGTCGCACCGGATTATATCTACTGTGATCCTGAGATCAAAGACGCCCTGGTGGCAGAGCTGCGCAGACAGATCAGCCGCCAGTACGGAAAAGAACCGCTTAAAAACAAAGATTACGGAAAGATCATTAATGAAAAACATTTCGACCGTATCTGCGGACTGATTGACCCGTCCAAGACTGTCTGTGGCGGCAACGCTGACCGCGGATCTCTTCAGATCGAGCCAACGATCCTGGATAACGTGACCTTTGAAGATCCGGTTATGCAGCAGGAAATCTTCGGCCCGGTACTTCCTGTTCTCACCTACGATTCCCTTGGAAGTGCCGTATCAAAGATCAATTCCCTGGCGCATCCACTGGCACTCTACATCTTCACAAGCGATGAAAAAGCCGCCCAGGAAGTAACTTCCCGGTGCGGCTTCGGCGGTGGCTGTATTAATGATGTCCTGATCCACCTGGCCACCAGCAATCTTGGCTTTGGGGGCTTCGGGGAAAGTGGCATGGGCTCTTATCACGGAATCGACGGTTTCCGAACCTTCTCCCACTATAAGAGTATCGTAGATAAAAAGACCTGGATCGATCTGCCTATGCGGTATCAGCGGTATAAAAAGATTTATGAGAAGATGGTTCGGTTGGTAATGCGGTAGAGGGGTCTACCGCATTACTTTTTTTTAATTACAACCTCTCAATCAGTTCATATACCCTTTGTTTGGTAAGCGCAGCCGCCGTGACAGCTGCTTCTTCCTGTGACTGCATTTGCATACTACTTATGGTACTCTCCTTGTTTTGGATCCAATCCATTTCTTCCTGTGTTAATGTATCCATTTCTTCTGCGGAAAGTGCGTTCTGTAAATACGACCAGATCTCGTTCAGACAGTTATCCCATATCTCATACTCTTCCTCTCCGTCTTTCGCAAAAGAAGCCTCCTGCTCTGTCTTATTTACCAGCTCTTCTGCGGATTCTCTGTAAGATGAGGTTGTGGTTTCTCCGGTATCGTTCTGCGCATTGTAATCATCCAGGAAGGTATATGGTATCGTTTCATAAACATATTTATTCATGACATTCCGTGCTTCTTCCTCTGAAATCGGATTGGAATAGTCTTCGTAAGGATTCGATGTTGAATAAAACCAGGGATTTTCCGGATGGTCATTTCCATCTGTAAAAACACATTCTTTTAGTTGAAGTTTTCCGGAAAGGAAATCATAATATGAATAGACAGAAAGTGCAGCTCCACTAGAACCTTCATTCGCAATCGTGTGATCCTGGCATAAATAGTATCTGTCACGTTCTCCACTTGTAGCAACCAGCACTCTTTGGTCATTGATCATTGTATACAGACCATAAAACATCCCATCATATATACCTTCTTCAAAGGGAACTCCGACCATCAACTCGTCAACACCATCTCCGTCAATATCCGTAACATAATATCCCGTCTGCTTCTGTTCTACGTTCATCTCATATCCTGCCAGATAACACAGATCATGTTCTCGAAACTCTTCCGTTGACCAGTGTAATTTTTCTCCTTTCTGATACAACCTTATGATTTCATCATATTCCGGATAAGCGGTAATAGGATCTGTCTGGGTACCTTCTTCTAAAGCATATTGTTTTTCTGCTCTGATCCGTTCAAATATATCACCAACATTGTCTCCCTCTGGCCAATTATTCAGATACCAGGAACTTACATTTCCAGCCTGATCTTTGTATACATTAAGCGCATATTTCTTATCATTGATAAGCGCCATATACGAATTTATATTCTCATCATTATAATAGTTAAACCATTCATTTTTCTGCAGTACTTCATCCACCTTTGCCAGATTATCTCCCAATGATGTCCCACAAAGCTTTACAGAAGACGCTCCCTCATTTTTTGCACTGAATATATTGGAATCTTTTTCCCATTCCAGATAAAACTGATCTTTTACATACGAATCCGACGTGTCCCCAAACTGCCAGCAATCTGTCGGTTCCATTTCCAGTTTTTCCACTAAGTCTTTATAATTTTCCAGATATGAGGTGAATTCAATCGTTCCTTCCTCTTCTGAAACTGTGTTTTCCACCGGCAATTCTTCCGCATAAACAGCTCTATTTGCCAATTCACACGGCAGGAACATCATAGTTCCTGCCAACAATATACAAACCATTTTTTTCTTCATGGCTTTCTCCCTCCTGTGCGCCAGTTTATTGTTCTCTCAATCAATCAGAAAATATCTGCAAAATTCAACGCATCCAAATACCAATTCCTTCCGGATTTGATCAGCGCAATCTCCATAGGAACCGTTTCCTCATTTTTATCTCCTTTTATTGAAATCTCTATCTCAACATTTCTGGCAGCTGATATCTTAAAATTTGCCTCTTCATATCCTTTTTTGATGTCATCCAGATCATCGCCTTCTACTTTTTCATCATTTGTAATTTCATAGGAAAATTTCCATCCTTCTCCCATATAATCATCAAGAGTACTCATCTGATCCTGAAGCTGTTCAGAAAGCTCATACTTTAAATCTTGAAAATCTTCAACATCATAATCGCTTTCTTCCAATGCATACTTAATTACTTTATCCGGAAAAAGTTTAACTATTGTTTCGGTATCTGCTGCAAATGATGCCTTTACGTATTTTTTTATGGTCGTTTTATAACTTCTTCCACCAAATAAACCAACTCCAAGAAGTACAACAACAAGAACCGCAGCAATCACAGCGATCATTCCTATATTTTTCGGAGTGCTGTGATTCGGCACTGTAAAGGTTGGTTTTCTGTTATTACTCTTTTTTAACTCTGCTCCGCAATTCCTGCAGTATTTTGCAGTTTCCGGATTCTGAGTTCCACATCTTTCACAAAACATACTTTTTCCTCTTTCTTTTTGTTATTTTTCAAAAAACCGGAGCATCAAAATGCCCCGGCTGTTCTAATCCTGCTTTTTTCATAGCTCTTTCCCGCTTTGCAATCTATTTCCAATTTGTAAACTGCTGCTGCGATCCCGGCATTCCCATTCCTTCTCTCTGGAATCCTTCAATCGTCATTCCTCTGTATCGGAAAATTCCCACATCACCAGGAGCAATCGGTACTGTATTTTCTTTATAAGATCTGAGTTTTGCTCTTCCTCCATCTTCAAATTCCACCATATACCAGCCCACTTTTCCGACGCTGGGCATTTTCTCTATAACTTTTCCCCTTTTTACGATCAATGCTTTTTTGTTATCCATTCTCTTTACATATATTGCAAATATCCAGGCCAAAACCGCAAAAGTAATCAATCCTGCAAATATAGCGATTACTATAGCCATGCTTCTCGCCGAATCATAGTATCCATTATCAAATCTAATCGTCATTTTACACCTCTCCTTTTTTTACAATTTTACCTGAACTTTATGGATTGAGAATCTGCAAACCAACCTGTCCGGCCATTGACAGATATCTGGTACAAAAATGTGGATCTGTTCAGTCTTATATAATTTAACGTTACTTTCTGACCTGCCCTTACATATGGGCCATCTTTTACGCTAAGTTTTGTCATACTTTTGCTCGTTCTGAAAGAGTTCTGCGCATAAAATGTTCTGCTTCCGGTGACTTTGGAATTCCATGATGCACAGGTGATCTTATTATTTTTAACTGTAAACTTTGTTTCCACGGTGATGGACGGCAGATTTTTCAAAGAAGCAGGATTTCTCCAATAACCAGCTGTTTCAGACTCTACATAAAATGTATTTCCACTGACTTTTTTAAATCTTGAAAACGGTAAAACTTTATTTAAATTACTTTCTCCAGGTGTTGATTTAAACTTTCCGCAGGAATACATATATGCTTTTAGCTCATGTCCGCCATATAAATAGTTCATCACAAGAAGATAGGTATCCTTTTTACTGATACTGCACCAGTACAGATCCGCGCCTTTTCCTATGAAGATTCGCTGTTTATAAATTCCATTCAGATAAATTTTCATATATCCGCTTTGTGAATCAGCTGTAGCCTTAAATCGATCCTTCTTTCCATCTCTGGTAAAATCATAGCTACTGTATGTTGTATTTCCTCTTAACATTACCATGCGGCTGGCTGCCTGTACGGTTTTGGTGTTACCGGCTGTAAAGAATACGCCTCCCAAAAGTGCCAGAAATAAAGCCAGACATAAGTTTACCAGTTTCCTCTTTGTTTTTTTCATGCTATTTCCTCCTTTGCATTTGGCTCACTTTTTTTCTTTAAAATACCTTCTCTTCTTTTTTTGTATTTTCCTGTATATTCGAAATTCTTATTTTATTTTAGAAAATATTCTTTATTTAAACAAGATGGGGCGCAGTTTGTAGACCGATTTTTTGTTGGAATTTAGCATTTTTTGTGGTTTTCTGATGATTTTATCTTGGCAAATATGGTATACTATAGAATATCAATAGAAATTTCGAAAGGATTTTTACATATGTCTGTATTTTCTGATTTACTTCAAAATTATATCCATGAGAAAAAAGTTAAAGTAATGGCCCTTGCAAAATACTGTGAGCTGGAACGTTCTACCATTTATAAATTTATCAATGGTAAACGGGAACCCATGTCAGCTGAACTGGTCGAGCAGATTGCTCATTTTATAAAACTGACGCCTCAGGAAACCTATCAGTTTAAAGAAGCATGGAAAATGGCTCGCATAGGAGAAAACGATTATTATATCCGTAAGAGCATTGAACATTTTTTGTCTGACTTTCCAAATAGATCCTCTTCATCGCTGCATAATATTACCCCCCACACACACGAAAATTTGACTATTTCTCTTTCCGACACACAAAATTGTCTTCTATTAAATTCCAGACAGGCACTGGATTCCGCTGTACACCACATTTTAATGGACGAAGCATCCAGGCATGATGGCAAAATAGCTCTTTTTCTGCAGCCTGACTATCCTTTTTTATTGCATCTGCTTTCAACCATCCATCCTTCCGGAACACTGCAGATCGATCATATTTTCAGTCTGAACCGTACTGCCCAGTTTACGGAAGCTCACGAACTTTATGAGCTTTATTACCTGCGGAATCTGTTTCCTGTCTATATGAATAAGCTGGATTACCGGATCCATTGCTTTTATACCGACGAAGCTTCTCATTTTAAACAGCTTTCTGCTCTGCCTTATATGATCCTGACTTCGGAATATGCCATCACCTGCTCTTCTGATTATCAGATGGGAATTTTATATCAGGACCCGGATATTCTGCAGGCTTTATGGAATTTGTTTCATTCCCATCAGGATCTGTGCCAGCCTGCATTTCAGACCTTTCCGATCATTGCCGATGATCTGCCTTCGCTTTTCCAGTTTGTTGCCCAGACAAGAGCTTCCGCCGATCAGGTCATTATCATTCAGCCGGAAGCGTGTATCCTTCCTTTTTTACGCAAAAATCTGCTGGAAGAAATTTTTAATTATGATCTTCCCGGAGCCGATTACATTCTTTCCATGGCGGATGCTTTATGTACAGATAACATGCGGAGGGTCAATGACGGAAAATTTATCATCTATTTTACGGAATACGGAATGAACCGTTTTCTGCGGGACGGACTGTTTGAAGAAATTCCGTCCACATTCTACCATTCACTGAATATCCGACAGCGATTCCAGATCCTTCGTGAGATTTCCAGATGCTGCCACGAGGGATCTTATCGGCTCCTGAAAAAACCGCTGAATCATCTTTCCGAAAATCTCCGCATGGCACTCTGTGGAAATACCTGTTCCCTTACTTATCAGACCAATTCCGGAGATCACATGTGTTTTGCTATTACGGAACCCTTTATTCTGGAAATTTTTCAAAATTTCCTGACAAACATGGATCCGGATTCTTATTATTCCCCTGCAGAAGCAGTCAAGATCATAACTTCTATGATCGATCAGTTAGAAACTTTATAATTATCACAGCACAAAAAGCCGGAGCATCCAAACTGCTCCGGCAAGAAATGCGTGGTCTCCTTTTTCCTATAATTCTGAGCTTTACCTTTTCTTTTTACCTGATCGCGTCTTTCATCTCTTTCACATATGCCTTAACTTTCGGCACGCACGCTTCCCCGTATGCTTCACAGAGCTTCACGATGGCGGATCCCACAATAGCTCCGTCGGACTGGTCTGCCATCTTTTTTGCCTGCTCCGGGGTAGAGATTCCGAAACCTACGGCACAGGGGATATCCTTCTGGGCTTTTACCAGTTTTACCATGGCACCGATGTCTGTGGTGATACTGGTTCGCATTCCTGTAACTCCAAGCGAAGATACGCAGTACACAAAACCTTCTGCCTCTTTGGCGATCATGGCAATTCGTTCATGGGAGGTCGGCGCGATCAGGGAGATCAGATCCAGGCCGTACTGTTTGCAAACAGCGTCGAACTCTTCTTTTTCTTCGAACGGAACATCAGGAAGGATCAGCCCGTCCATTCCAATCTCTGCTGCTTTTTTGATAAAGCGTTCCGTTCCATAAGAAAATACTACGTTGGCATAGGTCATAAACACCATGGGAATTTTTGTATTTTTACGGATTTTTTCTACCATTGCAAAAATTTTATCTGTAGTGACTCCGCCGGACAGTGCCCGGACATTGGCTTCCTGGATCACCGGTCCCTCTGCGGTAGGGTCTGAAAACGGAATTCCAAGCTCGATCAGGTCTGCGCCTGCTTCTTCCATTGCATATACCAGCTGCTCGGTAACCTCCAGTGACGGATCTCCGCAGGTTACAAAAGGAATAAATGCCTTTCCGTTTGCAAAAGCTTCTGTAATTCTCTTATTCATGAATATCCTCCCCTCTGTAGCGGGCGATTGCCGCACAGTCTTTATCTCCACGTCCTGAAATGGTAACTACCATGATCTTGTCTTTTCCAAGTGTTGGTGCGATCTTTTTCGCATAGGCTACTGCATGAGCACTTTCAATTGCCGGAATAATTCCTTCTGTTCTGGAAAGATACTCAAATGCATCTACTGCCTCATCATCGGTTACCGGCACATATTCTGCTCTTCCGATGTCATAAAGGTGTGCATGCTCCGGTCCTACGCCCGGGTAATCCAGACCTGCGGAGATGGAGTATACCGGTGCGATCTGTCCGTACTCATCCTGGCAGAAATAGGATTTCATACCATGGAAGATTCCCAGACGGCCGGTTGCGATGGTTGCTGCAGTCTCTGCAGTATTCACACCGCGGCCTGCTGCCTCACATCCGATCAGACGGACATCTTTGTCATCAATAAAATTATAAAAAGTTCCGATGGCATTGGAGCCGCCGCCTACGCAGGCCAGGACAACATCCGGAAGTCTGCCCTCTTTTTCCAGCATCTGCTCTTTGATCTCCTTGGAAATAACTGCCTGGAAATCACGGACAATAGTCGGGAACGGGTGGGGTCCCATAACAGATCCCAGTACATAGTGGGTGTCTGCGATACGGTTTGTCCACTCACGCATAGTCTCGGAAACGGCATCTTTTAAAGTTGCGGTTCCGCTTGTGACTGCATGGACTTTCGCTCCGAGGAGACGCATTTTGTATACATTCAGGGCCTGACGCTCGGTATCCTCTTTTCCCATGAAGACTTCACATTCCATGCCCATCAGCGCTGCTGCGGTTGCAGTTGCCACGCCGTGCTGACCTGCACCGGTCTCTGCAATGACACGGGTCTTTCCCATTTTTTTTGCCAGAAGCACCTGACCTAATACATTATTGATCTTGTGTGCACCTGTGTGGTTCAGATCCTCACGTTTCAGATAGATTTTGGCTCCGCCCAGATCTTCGGTCATGTGTGCCGCATAGTAAAGACGGGAAGGTCTTCCTGCGTATTCATTGAGAAGCTCTGTGAGCTCGCGGTTGAATTCCGGGTCGTTTTTGTAATGGTTGTATGCTTCCTCAAGCTCCAGAACGGCGTTCATCAGTGTTTCCGGGATGTACTGTCCGCCATGGATGCCGAATCTTCCTTTTGACATGTTAAAAATCCTCCTTTATGTTCCTCACGGTCTGTACCGCTTTCACTATTTTATCCGGGTCTTTGTGCCCATCGGTTTCTACACTGCTGCTTAAGTCCACAGCCCAGGGATGAAGCATTTTTATGGCTGTTTCCAAATTATCACACCCAAGGCCTCCGGCCAGAAACCAGGGACGTTTTATGGACGGTACCAGGCTCCAGTCAAAGGTCTCACCGGTGCCCCCGGCTCCCTGATCCAGAAGAATGTAATCTGCTTCCGAACGGATCGCCCGCTTTACATCTTCTTCTGTTTTTATGGAAAAAGCTTTTATCAGAAGCTGGTCTGTCATAATCTTAAGCTGTCTGATATAATCTTCGTTTTCCTGTCCGTGAAGCTGTGCCAGGGAAATGGTTCCTTCGTTTAAAAGCTGTGCGGGAAGTTCCACCGGTGCATTGACGAATACGCCTACCGGCAAAATACTCTCATCCAGCTTTTCCCGGAGAGTTCGTAACTGAGCTCCTGTGACGTTTCTTCTGCTTTTTGGAAATTCTACAATGAATCCACAGAAGTCTGGTTTTGCTTCATTAACTGCCTGAATGTCCTCCAGGCGGGTAAGGCCGCAGATCTTGATCCTGGTTCTGACCGGCTTCTCCTGCTGTTTCCGATCCGCACAGCCTCTTTCCTGTCGTATGGTGTTGTTCTGTTCTGTTTTCATCTCAGTGCTCCGCCATTTAACTCTTCCAACGCCGCTTTTTTGTCCGGGCTTCTCATCAGGGTTTCACCGATCAGAACGGCGCCTACCCGGTTTCTTTCCAGGATGGCAATGTCTCCGGCATTTTTGATGCCACTCTCGGAAACAAATACCACATTGTACGGTGCCAGGTTTCGAAGACGGATGCTGTTATTCATATCAACTTTGAAGGTTTTCAGATCACGGTTATTTACACCGACGATCTTCGCTCCTGCTTTCAGTGCTCTTGCCACTTCTTCCTCATCGTGGGCTTCCACCAGTGCATCCATTCCCAGAGATTCTGCCAGCTCTCTGTATTCCAGGAGTTCCTGATCATCCAGAATGGTGCAGATCAGAAGCACTGCCGATGCGCCAAATGCTTTTGCCTGATAGATCATGTACTTATCCACCGTAAAGTCTTTCCGGAGGACCGGGATAGCCACCGTTTCCGTGATCTCACGAAGATAAGTATCACTTCCCATGAAATAAAAAGGCTCTGTAAGGCAGGAGATTGCGGATGCACCTGCTGCCTCGTATTCTTTCGCAATTTCCACATATGGAAAATCCGGTGCGATCAGCCCCTTGGAGGGGGATGCTTTTTTTACTTCACAGATGTAGGACATGCCCGGTTTTTTCAGGGATTCCAGAAAGGAAGGCTGCTGTGGTGCTTTTTCTGCCAGAGCTTTCAGCTGTTCCAGAGGAAGCTGAAGTTTTTCCTTCTGGATACGTTCTCTTGTCTTTTCTGCGATTTCTTCCAGAATGTTTTTTTCACTCATTCTTTGTTTGTCTCCTCGATATTTCAACTCTCATTCGGCAATTTCAAGGAGTCTGACAACTTAATATTTCAATTAATGGGGTTGCCGATTCCTCTCCTCCCGCCATTATCCTCAAATTTCATTGCTTAATCTGATAAATTCCTCAAGCTTCGCTGCGGCGGCTCCGCTGTCGATCAGATTTTCTGCCATCTTCACGCCAGCTTCCAGGCTCTCTGCTTTTCCTGCGATATAAAGTGCGGCACCTGCGTTCATGCATACAGCCTGACGCTTCGGGCCTTTTTCGGTTCCGTTTACAATGGCTTTTGTGATCTCTGCATTTTCTGCCGGTGTGCCACCTGCAAGTTCCTCTTTGCTGCAGCGAGTGTAACCGAACTGCTCCGGTGTGATCTCGTAGGACTGGAACCATCCATCCTTGATCTCGCATACAGAAGTCGGTGCACTCATGGAGATCTCATCCAGCTTGTCCTGTCCGAAAACAACCATTCCACGGTTCACGCCAAGTTTCATCATAACCTGCGCCAGAGGCTCTACCAGTGACTGATCGAAGACTCCCATCAGCTCCATGTTTGCACCTGCCGGGTTGCTTAATGGTCCGAGGATATTAAATACTGTACGGATTCCCAGCTCTTTTCGGATCGGTGCCACATATTTCATGGCAATGTGATAATTCTGTGCGAACAGGAAACAAATGTTGATCTTTTTCAGGATTTCGGCACTTTTTTCTGGCGGAATGGTAATCTTTACGCCAAGAGCTTCCAGAACATCTGCGGCTCCACTCTTGGAGGATGCTGCACGGTTTCCGTGTTTTGCAACCGGAACGCCTCCTGCCGCGATCACAAGAGAAGAAGTTGTGGAAATGTTGAAGGAGTTTGCTCCGTCACCGCCGGTTCCTACAATCTCCAGGACATCCATATCGTGAAGAAGTTTGATGCAGTGTGCACGCATACCTGCTGCAGATGCTGTGATCTCATCAATGGTTTCGCCTTTCATGGAAAGTGCGGTCAGGTAGGATGCCATCTGTACCGGTGTTGCCGCTCCATCCATGATCTCATTCATTACGGATTCTGCTTCGTCATATGTAAGATCTTCTTTTTTTGAAAGTTTGATGATTGCTTCTCTGATCATTCTTGTTCCCTCCTGTTCTGTAACGATCCTATCTTTTATGGATTACCATTCTCTGTCTTACAACTTCCGTACTGTCCGTTATCCGGGACAGTTTCTGTTCAATTTTACTTTTCCCTTACAACTTTCATAAAGTTTTCGATCATCGTTTTTCCATCTGGTGTCATAACCGATTCCGGATGGAACTGTAATCCGAAGATCGGATATTTTTTATGTTCCAGTGCCATCACCTCTCCGTCCTCAGATTCTGCGGTAACGACCAGTTCTTCGGGTAACGTATCCCGGAGCGCTGCCAGTGAATGATATCTGGCTGCCAGGAAAGTATCCGGCAATCCCTCAAATATCTGACTCTCACCAACTTTATGGATTTCCTTCTGCTTGCCGTGCATCAGCTCTTTTGCATAGGAGACGGTACCTCCAAATGCTTCACAGATGGACTGATGCCCAAGGCAGATACCCAGGATCGGCAGCCTGTCTTTGAAATATTTTATGGATTCAATGCAGATTCCCGCATCTTCCGGACGCCCCGGGCCCGGAGAAAGGATCAGGGCTTCCGGTTTCATATCCTCCAGCTCCTGTATGGTAACTTCGTCATTTCGTACGACCCTGATATCCGGCTCCACAGAACCGATCAGCTGGTAAACATTATAGGAAAAGCTATCATAATTATCGATCAGTACTATCATTCCAGTCCCTCCTGTGCTGTTTCGATTGCCTGTACAACGGCCCTTGCTTTGTTGCAGCATTCCTGGAATTCATTTTCCGGAACACTGTCTGCCACGATCCCGGCTCCGGACCGGATGCAGATCTCGCCGTTCTTTTTATAAACCAGGCGGATGGCAATGCAGGTGTCCAGGTTTCCGGCGAAATCCAGATATCCGATGGCACCGCCGTAAATACCACGTTTGCTCTGTTCCAGCTCCTGGATGATCTGGCAGGCACGGAACTTCGGTGCTCCGGAAAGAGTTCCTGCCGGAAGGATGGCATCTACTGCATCCACTGCATCCTTGTCATCCCGGATCTGGCCGGTAACTGTGGAACCGATATGCATCACATGGGAAAAACGCTCGATGCACATATATTTTTCTACTTTTACAGTACCGATCTTACTGATCTTTCCGATATCGTTTCGTCCAAGATCCACAAGCATGTTGTGCTCGGCACGTTCTTTTTCATCGGCGAGAAGTCCTCTTTCCAGCTCCAGATCTTCTTCTTTTGTCTTGCCTCTCGGTCTGGTTCCTGCCAACGGGAAGGTGCTTAATTCCGTTCCGGTAAGCTTGGCCAGAGTTTCCGGCGAAGCTCCAGCGATCTCAATATCATCGCTGGAAAAATAAAACATATACGGAGAAGGATTCGTAGCACGAAGGACCCGGTAGGTATCAAACAGGCTTCCTTCCGCTTTTGCCCTCATGGGATTGGAAAGAACCACCTGGAAGATATCTCCTTCGTGAATGTAATGTTTGGCGGTTTCTACCATCTCACAGTATTTTTCTTTGGGGAACTGTGGTTCAATGGAGGATTTCAGTTTCAGCGACGGGAATTCCTTTTGTTTTCCGTTTCGGATCAGATCTGCCATCTCTTTTAACTTCTCTTCGGCTTTCCTGTAGGAGTTTTCCAGGTCATCAGTCATCACACCGGTGATCAGCAGTACCTTCTGTCTGTAATGATCAAAGGCAATTACCTGGTCAAAAAGCATCAGATCCATATCGCGGAAATCCTGTACTGTCTTGTCGGTAAGCTCCAGTTTTGGCTCACTGTATTTGATATAATCGTAGGAAAAATATCCTACCAGGCCACCGGTAAATGTAGGCATATTTTCCAGCACCGGGCTTTTGTATTCTTTCAGGATCTGGCGGATAGCATCTCCCGGATGTTTCACCTGCTGTACGGTTTTTTCTTCGCTTCCGTCCTCGTGGATCTTCCGGATCTGAAGAGTTCCGTCTGTACAGGTGATCTCCATGGATGGCTCATATCCCAGGAAGGAATAGCGGCCCCATACCTCTGTCTGGCTGGCACTTTCCAGAAGATAGCAGTGTCTGCTGGCTGTGCGTAAGGTTCTCATGACTTCTACAGGTGTATAACGGTCGGAATACAACTCCCTGCATACGGGGATGCGCCGGTATTCGCCTGACTGTGCAATATTCTTGATTTTTTCTAATGTTGGATACATATACAGGCCCTCCTGAGTTCTTTTCATTCTTTTGCCGGAGGAGACGGTACGGTACTGGACATTCGCAATCCGCATTCGCTACTTGTTCATGGATTCCAATTTCTTCGAAATTGGAATTCAAAAAACGCCCGTCTCCGGCAGAATCTGGTTCTGCCAGGGACGAGCGTCAAATTCAAAATCACCCGCGGTGCCACCCTGATTCACGGTTCGACCCGTGCACTTAGCGGAATACCTGCATATTCCCGGCAACTGACGTATGCCTTCACGTCACAGAATACTCGGTATCCATAACACCTTTCCCTGTGCCCTCCGCGGTCCATTTAGTAAACTGCTTCTCGGCCCGGCTCTCACCCTCCCGGACTCTCTGTGCGCGCATGAATACCTTTATCTCCGCTTCAACGGTTTAGTGGTTTACTCGATTAAACTTTTCATATAAAATAGCACAGGATTTTTAATATGTCAATACAAAAGTTGAAAAAATCGTCATTTTATTCTATAATTGTGACAGTGTGATTATCACAAAACCTACTTACGAAGGGAGTTTTACCACAAAATACCATGGCTGAAAAAAATGCAAACACCTGGCTGGATACCCCAGATCCACAGGTTTTTATCAAAAATTCCGCAAGATTTAATGATCTGATGATGATGTACCGCTGTACTGTCCGTGAGGTACGTACCAAACTGGAAGTTCTCAATGATGAATTTTCCGTAGAATATAAACGTAACCCAATCTCTTTTATCAAGACCAGAATCAAAAAACCGGAAAGTATCTACAAGAAACTGAAAAAACTGGGTTACGACTTCACTGCCGAGAATATCCAGAACCAGCTCAATGACGTAGCCGGTATCCGTGTTGTCTGTGCTTTTATTGATGATATCTACACCATTGCGGATCTCATTGCCAAACAGGACGACATCACCATCATCAAAGTAAAAGACTATATCAAAAATCCCAAACCAAACGGTTACCGCAGCTACCACATAATCGTGGAAATTCCTGTGTTCTTCTCCAAGGGAAAAACACCCATGCGTGCGGAAATCCAGATTCGTACCAATGGTATGGATTTCTGGGCTACCCTGGAACATCAGCTCAGATATAAGCAGAATATCGAAGAAATGGATGGTTACGAGGAAGTCAGCACTGAGCTTCTAAACTGCGCCCGCGCTGTCATTGATATGGATAATGAAATGCAGCGGATCAAAGATAAGATCGGACAGTTTCACGATATCTGATCCTGCCTGCGCATCGCCCGCGAACACAAAATGCCACACCATATTCCAGCTCTGTTCAACACACTGGTTATGGTATGGCATTTTTTATAATATGGAATCTACAACCTCACCTGTTCTTTTTCACTGTTCTTCACACGGAATACCCTGGGTGTCATATGGTAATGTTCCTTAAATACTCTGTGAAAATAACTGTTATTCTCATATCCCACAGCAGCAATAATATCACTGATCGGAAGATCCGTCTCACACATCAGCTCCACGGCCTTGTTCAGGCGTTTTCTCTGAAGAAGTTCCTTGAAGTTAAATCCTGTGCTTTTCTTGATCATCTTGCTTAGTACATGCATGGGCAGATGAAGCCTGGTGCACAGCTCTGTCAGAGTAGCTGTCCGGTACTTCTGCTCAATATAATCCAGGGTTGTCATAGAGATCATATTTTCGTACTGATTGGGAAGGCGCATCTCCACATACTGTACGGATTCCACCAGATACATAAAAATCAGGCCCATTGTGGTCTGGTTGATCCGTTCCCGGTTTTCTTCGCCGTTTACCAGAGAATAGATGATATTTTCCAGAAGATTCTGGATCTGCAGGACCTCTGCAACCTTAAAGTGAAGATATTCGCCACGTTCCTCATCCTGACGCAGAACATTTACCAGAAAATCCGCCAGCATATTGTCATTGCCAGTCATGGAATAAGCTACATCAAAAAACTCCGGCAGCACCATGAAATTGATGGCAATATCATTCTGTCCCGCTTTCAGGATCTCATGCTTTGTAAACTGGTTGAGAAAAAGCAGCTCGCCTTTATTCACCACGACTTTTTTTCCATCGATGATATTGGTGAGTGATCCCTCACACACATACAACACCTCTACAAAATTATGCCGGTGTGCCGGAAAATACACAAAACGTGTGTGTGTACGCACAGCGATCAGCCTGCCTTCTTTCAGCATCTTACGGCTGTCCACAGTGAAATCCCGGCCGGAAGTGTAGAGATCTTTGTCTACCTCTGCTTCTCCGTCCAGGATCTTACGTTCTTCTTCGGTTATTTTTCTCAGCTGATCCAGTAAAGCCTGCTGCATGTATCCTGCTCCTTTGTCTGTCATTGTCCTGTTGCTCTCATTTTAGCACTACCTTCACGGGAGTACAACTGAAATCACCCAATGATCCACGACAAACGCATGAATGGTTAGCAACTGCAAATTCTATTTTTTTCTACTTTTTAAGCTTCTAAAAGCTCTTCTAAAT
>NZ_WQQB01000022.1:0-553 GCF_018785565.1 Blautia sp. MCC283
TAGCTGGCTGGTATCCTTTTAACTCTGTCAAGCAGACTCCCTGCCCATTTGTGAAATAAGTTAAATCGTTCCTGTATTCTTGAATACATCTAGCAGGGATTTCTCCTTTCAGAATGACCTCGTCATTCTTTATCTGAGTACTTACAATATCTGCACAATACCTTGGAGCATCATGATACGCCCGTGAGAGATATTCCTGCGGTGCATAAATTTCAAAGTGGAGATATGGCTCTAATAGTTCTGTCCCTGCTTTTTTTAAAGCCTGCTCCAATACGATAGGGGAAAGCAGCCGAAAGTCTGCGGGGGTACTTACAGGACTATAATACAATCCATATTCAAAACAGATTTTACAGTCTGTCACTTTCCATCCATACAGCCCCTGCTCGCAGCCATAAAGAACCCCCTCCATAACCGCATTTTGGAACGATTGATTTAAATATCCAAGTGAAACTCTGCTTTCATACTGCACTCCGCTTCCAATAGGGAGCGGCTCTATGGACAACCCGACAGAAGCCCAGAAAGGATTTGGCGGGACTTCTATGTGGATGGTATA
>NZ_WQQB01000022.1:563-7349 GCF_018785565.1 Blautia sp. MCC283
GTTTAAATATCCAAGTGAAACTCTGCTTTCATACTGCACTCCACTTCCAATAGGGAGCGGCTCTATGGACAACCCGACAGAAGCCCAGAAAGGATTTGGCGGGACTTCTATGTGGATGGTATATTCTGCTTTTCTAAGCGGTCTTTCCATATATATAACAGTAGGCTCTTTTATTTCTGCCTCCACATGATATTTTTCCTCAAGGATGGCACAAATGACTTCCATCTGCACATTCCCCAAAAAAGATAACATAATCTCATGGGTAACAGTATCAATGTCAAAATGCAAAAGAGGGTCTGTATCAGCAATCTCTGCGAGGGCATTTAACAGGGCTTCCCTTTGCTCCGGCTTTTGCGGCTCTACCGTTGTCCGAAGTAATGGCATGGGATTATCAATCCGTGTTTTGTGAGGCAGGAGTTTTTCATTTCCCAGGATATCGTTCAGTTTCAAAGTATCATCAGCTAAAATAACAATTTCTCCCGGACAGGCATGGTCAGCCGGGACGATTTCACCATTTGTCGGAACACACATCTCTGTGATTTTTATTTTCTCTTTTTCAGATATTCTAATAACATCCCTCAAATGCAATGTTCCGCTATATATACGCACATAAACAAAACGCCGCCTTTTCTCTGAATATTCAATCTTAAAAACCTGCCCGCATAGTTCAGATTGACCTTCAGGCGTTGATGAATAAAATTTACTGGCAATTACTTCTATAAGCTGCCGAATCCCCAGATTGTTTTTAGCGCTTCCGTGATAAACGGGAAATAACGTTCCGTTTTGGAATCTCCTGTTTTCTTCCTGTTCCAGTTCTGACATTTTAAACGGTTTCCCTGACATATATTTCTCTAATAGTTCATCGTTTCCCATAATTACCGCATCCCACTGTTCCATATCGTCATTGTCCGTTACATTTATATGGGGATGCTGCCCAACCTTTTGCTTCACTATAATTTCCGAAGAAAGCTTTGCTTTCATTTCCCGATATACCATTGGCAAATCAATCCCCTCTTGGTCAATTTTATTGATGAAAAAAATTGTCGGAATCTTCATTATCTGTAGTGCATGAAACAGTATACGGGTCTGTGCCTGTATGCCATCCTTTGCAGAAACTAATAATACTGCTCCGTCTAATACGGATAAAGAACGGTATACTTCCGCCAAAAAATCCATATGGCCTGGCGTATCTATAATGTTGACTTTTACATCCTCCCACTGAAAAGATGTCACTGCTGTCTGGATAGTGATTCCCCTTTGACGCTCCAAATTCATTGTATCTGTCCTTGTTGTGCCTTCATCTACGCTCCCTAGTTCTGCAATTGCACCACTGGTATACAATAAACTTTCCGTTAATGTTGTCTTTCCTGCGTCAACGTGAGCCAGAATGCCTAAGTTAATTATTTTCATGTGATTTTCCTCCTATCAACACCCAAAAAAGGGCATAAAAATACCCAGTGATAAATACTCCTATCACTGGGTAAATAACTCCAATAGCCCCAAAACACTTATATGTTTTCGGGCATATAAAATTACATGATAAAAGTATTCTTAAACTGGGTACAAAAAACTAAGCCCCATATTAAAAGTGAAACGGGACTGCTACTTTTTGTTCCCACTATCAAATTGACAGTTTATTTAAGAATACCTTGCCGCATATTTATTAACTCCTTGTATAATACTGAATCTAATTATATTCCTTAACCCTTTATTTGTCAAGCTGACAAACTAAAGCAGAAAAAGCGGCAGGATTTCCCCCTGCCACTAATCATCTGTTTATGCAAAAATAATTTCCTTTTCCACAATCTCCCTCGCACAAGCCCTTATGTTATTGAGGCATCCTGTCCATTCTAAGGCGTTTTCTGCCTTTAGCTGTTCCGTTATGCCCTGTGCCTGTTTCATACCCTCTATGAGCCTTTCAAAGCGTTCCTGTGCCTGTCTGTTGATGTCGGCAAGGTAGGCGTTTAGCCTGCCGCTTGTAAGAAGATTGGTGTATGTAACTTTACGGTACTGTTTTAGATAATCTAAATGCCGTTGCCCCCAGATGCCTATTGCCTGTTCTTCTTCGGCGGGTACAGTTAAGCACGGTATCAAATAATCCCCTTGCCTTTCGTATTTGCCGCCCAGTTCCTCAAATAATGATTTTGCCATTGTCTGTTACCTCCACATTCTTTTTTATTTTGAATGTCCGCAAAATCCGTCCTACATCAGACGGCTTCCACGGACAATCAAGGTGATGGAGGGCAATGAGCCTGTCCTGTACGTTGGTACCAGCACCGAGTTTTGGAGTGGAACCCATGAGGATTCTCACCTGTCCGGCCCGTACCTTTGCAAACAGTTCCGCTTTCTTTGCCTCCGTGTTGTATTCATGGATAAAAGCAATCTCTTCTTTCGGGATTCCTTTTTCTGTCAGTTTGTTCCGGACATCATCATATACGTTGAAAGTCCCGTCTCCTTTTGGTGTGGACAAGTCACAGAAGATCAGCTGGGTTGTCCGGTCTGCTTTTCCTTCCTCCCATACCTGGAAAGCATTTTCCACACAGGTATTGACCTTGCTTTTTTCGGCATCCGGAAGAAGTTCATTCAAAAGCCTTTGGTCTAACGCACACTTTCTTCCATCGTTGGTGATCTTGAGCATATTATCCTCTGTCGGATTCACAAGACCGCCTCTTACACTTTCGGCACGTTCTGAAAAAGCACTGACCATTTCCTGCTGTTCTTCACTTGGCTTCAAGACTTCATTGATAAACTCTGCTTCCGGTACGGGAAGATTCAGCATATCCGAAGTCTGAATATCCGCAGCTTCCTTAAAAATAGAGATCAGCTCCGGAAGATTGAAAAAACGGGCAAATCGTGTTTTCGCACGATAGCCCGTTCCTTCGGGGTCGAGTTTGTCAAGATACTTTTTGTGGATTTTCTAAATTAAATGATTTGTCCGTAAAGAAATCGCCCAAAACCTCGTGCTTGCAGATGTCTTGAAACACCGTATTCAAAGGCTTTTTGGCACTTTCGGACTGCTTTACATTTACGATGAATGTTGTCTTTCCAATTCGCTGTGAATAAGAATATTTCTGTTCTTTCATATAGTCAGTTCCTCTCTTTCATAAAATTTGATTGCTGGGCATTCACATTAGAGCACCCAGTAACCGCAGATTTTCAATATATCAAGAAGTCATTAAGTCGTGAGTATAATGGAAATGGTTATCTTTCCATACCACGCTTGTTTCTTCGAGCCTTGATACGCTCCTGTCGTTCTTTTTCCCTTGCTTCTTTTTCGGCTCGTTCCTGTGCTTCCTTAAAAGAAAAAAGTTGCTTCACTTTTTCGGTAAAAAGTTTAGCAACTTCGGGGAAATGCTCCAACGCTTGAAGAAAAGGTCTGCACTTTTCTTTCAGTTCGTTGTATTTAGTTTTCATTCTTTCGATCGCGTTTGCACAGTCAAAATATTTCTGTCGGTAATAGTTGGCACTCTGTTCTAATTCGCTAATTTCCGCACGACTTGTAATGCCCTCTTTGGCAAGGGCAGTAAGCTCAGAATAATCCTCTTTGGAGATTGCCATTTTACCTGTGATTGTTTTCTGCCCCATACGGTCAATCTCGTTATAGGTTTTAGAAACATTACGGGCAGGCTCATATTTTATCTGTTCATGCTGAATGCGCTTCTGCAACTTCTCCAAGCGTTCCTTGTCCTGCTTGATTTGATATTGCAGGGAAGTCAGGTGTTCTGCTGTACTTCCGTATTCGCCACGCTGAAAGCCTTTGAAGCCTTGCTCCGTCATATGGTTAAACAATTCATCTTGCAGAATACTGTATGAAGCTCGGAACATCGGTTTTCCGTTCTTTCTGAGAAGCGGATTGCCTTTTTCGTCGGTCAGCGGAATATCCGATTTCCATTTCTTTGAATGGCTGATTTGATGAACAACTTCCTTAACCGTTCCTCGCAGTTTTTCATCTTTGCAACGCTTGCTCCATAGGATTTCTTTCTCCACCACAGGCAGAACCATAGCGTGAAGATGATAGTGGTACACCTCTTTCCCAAGTTCCTCGGTTGCCGCTATATTGATTTCATCAGCGTGCATTACTGCCGATATTACATTTTCAGCACCGAATTTTTCTTCGATGAAATGGAACGCTTCTTCATAAAACTGCTTTGCGTATTCGTAGCCGCCGTTACGCTCGAAGTACATCGTGTTCACATCAATCACAATTTCATTGAAGATCGTTGCGTCTTTCCTCAACCCACGAAGCGACACCAAACCGTCAGTTTCCATCTGCTTTAATTGTTCCATATAAGTCGGGGCAGTCGGTGTTTTGAAATGCACATTAAATGGTATGCGTTCCTCAATGACATTCATATTTTCATAGGTTTCATTTTTGCGCTCGTTGTGTCTTTCTGCTTTGCTGACATCGGAAGCGGTGTACTTTTTAACCCTTGCACAACTCATATCCGCTTTGTTGTTTTTAGCCATTTTCGTTCTCCTTTCTCGGCAGGGCGAAGCCGTTACACAACATTCTTTGAATGTGTGTAACCCACTATGACACTTTCAGACTTCGTCTGCAAAGATGTCGTGGGCAAGGGTGTTCCCCCTTGACCTCCTTTGATACCTCAATCATAAAATCAGACTGTCCCATCAGCAGACAGTCCGTTTTTATTCTCTCGGTATATCGCCCATCGGCAAAGACCAGTACCACAGAAAACCTTTCTTTCGGGAAATAACTCCTGTGTTCTTCTTTGCCTTTTTGATGGTCGATTTCTTGAACCCTGCGGCTTCAAGTTTTTCTTCACAATCTGAAGAAAGCATTTCTCCGTCTTTCAGCATTTCCATCAGAAATGCTTTCGCCTTGACTTCCTTATCGTTGGGTCTGCCAATTTTCGGGGCAAGGGACTGGAACGCTTCTTCTGCTGTCATTTCCATTTCGGAAATGAAGTCCACACCTTTCTCAGATACTTCAAACAGAATGGCAGAGCCTGTCGGGGCAAGGTTGGATTTTACCTGCACCAAATATCTTTCCGCAGGTACTTCCTTGTTCGGTGTGCGTGTGATTGCAAGAATACTTCTTGCAGCACCCGCAATGTCAATCGAACCATTGGTACGGTAAAGGGGGTTGGTGTCTTTCATCTTGTTCATATGAGCGATAATCACAATCGCACAGCCAGTATCTTTCGCAACCGCTATCAGATGATTAAACTCGGCTCGTGTTTCGTTGGCATTGTTCATCGAACAGATTTCTCCGATATAGGAACTCATCGGGTCAAGAATTAAAAGTTTTGCGTGGTACATCTCAATCGCTTCACGAATACGGTTATCCCCAAAGGATAAAGACTTTTCATCTTCCCTGATGAAGATAAGGTTCTCTCCGTTGCCACCGGCAGAGTTAAAGCGAGGTACTACCGTATCGTCTGCGTCATCTTCCGTTGTCTGATAGATGATAGTCACAGGCTCGTTTTCTTCCGTTTCGGTAAAGGGCAGAGGTTCGCCCTTTGAGAGCAGGGCGGCAACGGAAAGCATTAGCTTGCTTTTTCCATCGCCCGGATCGCCCTGCAACAGCGTAACCTTGCCAAACGGAATATACGGATACCACAGCCATTTCACTTCTTTCGGCTCGATTTCGCTTGCCTTGACAACTTCAAGAGGTACGCTGACAGTCATTTCATTTTCAATCATTTTTATTTGTTCTCCTTTTCGATAAATATTTCGGGCAAAGCACCACGATACAGCGGAAACTCTGCTTACAGTCATTCCTGCATTTTCTGCAAAGTTCGTTGTAGGTAATGCGATTACGGTCATTCAGAAACAATGCCCATTCTTGTTTCCGTTTCTTGCTCATTCTTGGCATATCAATCCACCTTTCCGTTTGAAAATAAAAAAACCACAGGAAAGATACTTGAAACCTTTTTGTGTATCTTTTAGGGGCGAAAATCGGAGAAAATCCCCGTTCTAAGCCTTTCAAAAAATCACACAAGGTATTTGTACTAACCTGTGGTTATGTATGAATTTGTTGGTTTTAGGTAACAAAAAAACACCGTATTGCTACGATGTTTTTCGTTGTTCATATTCTGTCTAAGATACTGGCAAACTGGAATTTTCAAATTAGTCTTTGCAAATAACCTTTGAATCTTCACCATCAATTACAATTCCCTGACGGTTGTTAATTGGGCATAGATTCAAATCCGAAAACTCAGTCATTATTTTCTCGGTAACTTTCTTAAATGGTGCTGTAAGATAATGCGGAAGAACATAGAAATCAATCAAATCAAGCCCTGCATCTTCTTGTGAGTAGTCCTCCGGCTTTTCATCCATTTGCTCGATATATTGGATGCTTGGAGCGCATATAATCGCACCTGCCGATTCACCAATCATCAGTTTTCCCTTTGCCAATTCTTTCTTCAACAGCTCATCCGTTCCCGTTTTACGGAGCTGGTCTATAAGGAAAAAAGAATTTCCGCCGGTAAAATATATCACATCCGCATCTTCAAAAACAGACTGTATCGTTGAATAAGCCTCCGTTGAAATATCAATTTCAGTTACGATTGCTCCCAACTTTTTGAATAATTTTCGAGCCGAGCCGACATAACCGGTGTAGCCTTCACGCAGCGAAGCTGTTGGAATAAATGCGACTTTTTTATTTTCAATTTCTTCCTTTATCAGACTTCCTACACTTGAAAAGTGCGAACATAAAAACAGTTTCATCAATATTCTCCTTTATAAATTGGATTTTGTGAGGACGCTTTTTACTTCAACGTTTCAGATGATTGGCTCCATTGTATGTATGCTCCTTTGATTTTG